>JACQOB010000153.1 GCA_016202745.1 Candidatus Aenigmatarchaeota archaeon
CTCCTGCAGATGGGGATAACATGAGGCAGGGGCAATCTTGGTCATTTGATGTCACGATTGGTGTCATTGTCTTTCTCACGACATTCCTATCCATCTTTGCATTCATCAACCACCAGCAGGGCGGAAACCTTAATCAGGTGCAGGAAGAATCAGAGTATGTCATCAACCAGCTCAGGGCAGAGAATTCCCCCTTGCAGATTGTGCAGAACAAGAAAGTGAATGAGTCCAACCTTGAAGAGATATCATCCCTTTCCTATGGGGAACTTAAGGGAAAAGCAGGCGTGAGGAATGACTTCTGCATCTATTTTGAAGGTGCGGGAGGAAATATAGTGCTCATCAATAATTCAAGGGGAATCGGATCACCAAGCATCAACATTAGCGGCATGCCGTGCGGCTAGTGGATTTTTTATTTGAAGAATTGATAAAATTAGGTGATATTTGATTAGTAAACAGTAATGATGAAAGTCTTCTCTGCCGTCTCCTTGCCATCGCTTGCGGTCGCGACCACAGTCTTTTCCCCTCTTGTCGAGAAGGTGCGCTTATGCATATTTCCAAAGTAGGACTCGCTGCCGAAATGCCATGCGTACTGCAGAATGCCGCCATCAGGATCAGCGGCATTTATTGCAAGCAGGAGGGGAACTCCCTTCTTTACAGACATGCGCTCAAGCGAAGTCCCCTCAATCACTGGCGCCCTGTTCTGATGGGAGAGAGTGATGAACAGCGTTCCATTGGCTGAGGCAATACCATCAAAAACAGATATCGGGACAGAATATTCCTGCTGCCGGGATACAAAAGGAGGAGTCCACTTAAGAGTATTGCCTTCCAGTGTCATACCTTGCGGGGCATCGTGGAGGGTAAAGGACAGTTCATCATTGTCCAAATCAGCTGCGCTGAGGCGGTAGTTAAACGCCTGATTCTCCCTTGCCGTGATGCGGGGCAGCTGCAGCTCTGGAGCCCGGTTGGCATCTGTTATGGTAACGGGGACATAACGGGAATCTTCCAGAAACCCGTCGCTGACAGTGACCTTGATAATATATCTGCCAGCAGCATCGTAGGGGATGCGCTCCCCTCTCCTAAGAGGGGACTCATAGGAAAATGATAAGGAGTCATTATCGGGGTCGGTCGCTGCAGCATCAAAGGAAAATGTCTCGCCCTCTTTGAGGGTAAGGGGAGAGATATCCTTGAGCATGGGCGGCCTGTTGGCGTTGAAGATTGTTACCGGAACGGTTATGGCTGTCGTGAGGTTATTGCTCCTTGCGCTGGCCCGCAGCTCTATGACCTTGCTGAGAAGATGGAAATTTCTGGGAATGCCTGCCCCCAAACCAGTGCTCAAGACTTCATCAAACCCAGGAGTCCAGTTAAAAAACCCTCCTTTGAACACCATTCCGTCAAGATTTGTCTCCAAGGCATAAGAGAGGGCATCCCCATCAGGATCCGTCGCATGGAAAACGAGTGAAAATGGTTTTCCTTCTATGGCAACCTGGGGGGCAATTGAATCGACCATGGGCGGGCGATCAACATTCTGCACCCTCAATCTAATGGTTTTTTTCTTGTCAAACCCGCTGCCAAAAACGTGGACATCTACCTTGTAGGTGCCGGAAGAGTTGTAGTCAGTCTGCCAGAAGTTGCTCTCCAATGGGGGGGAGATGGTATGGCTCAGCCCGTAATAGCGGAAGTCTGGCAGCGCAAGGCGCACCGGGTCCCCTTCGTGGACAGTGGCATCCTCAATCTTGCCCATAATCAATGCGTCAAGGTCGACGTCGTTGACCATAATCTCCCACCTCCTGATTGTTGTCGAGAAGCCATCAGTAATGTGGGCTTCAAGGAGGTGGCTTCCCTGCTCGGCGTATGAGGGAGAATAGGCAATCTGCTTTCCGTCAGATATATTCCTTCCGTCAAGTGTCCAGACATAATCAAGAGGATCCTTATTTAGATCCTTTGCGGAGATTGAAAACGAGAGCGTCTTCCCCTCATCAATGGAGAGCGAGGAGGGAGAGGGTCTGGATGAAGTCACAAGAGGAGGTTCCTCTTTCCTGTTGACAACAATCTCCACTTCCTCAGAGTTAGCAAGGTCACCGTCGCTTACCGTGATATTAAAATGGTAAATTCCCGCATCCCCATAATCAGTCTGCCATTCCCCCCTCTTATCCAGCGGCTTGCCATAGCTGATGGAGAGGGCATCTTTATCAGGATCAAATGCCGAGACATTGAGGGCGACTTTCTCCGTCTCTTTGTAGGTGAGTTCTGTAAGCGAGGCAGAAGGGGAAAGCAGGAGAATAAAGACTGCAAGGATGCTAAGCACAGGTTTGATCATCATAAATCCCCAACGGCAAAAAGGAAAAGTGGAGCTGGCGGTGCCTGGCCGCCTGCTTATTTCTTTTGCACGATGCCAGTGATTACCGGCTTGCGGTTGACATTGGCAACGGTAATCTGGATGTCCTGCGAAACCGTGTCCTGGCCGTCTGAAACAGAAACTTTGAC
>JACQOB010000155.1 GCA_016202745.1 Candidatus Aenigmatarchaeota archaeon
AAGTTCTATAATACCAATACAAGGGTCTTTGATCTTTCTAAATTCTCCAAGATTGCTAATAGTTCTAATGACTGCAAAGGCGCGAATAGAAGCATTAGGGAAGACTTGACTCAAACGGCTTGCAGATCCAAGTAATGTTGAACCTCTTGTCACTAAATCATCTACAAGAACGATTTCTTCGACATTCTCAATTCTTTGAAGATCAGATTTGATTTGAATTGTCCGAAAATGCTCGCTTGCTTTTGGCCTGTCCTTGGGTTCTGAAAATGCAGACTTTTTGACGGCTTCTATTCTTTCAAGGCAAATAAACGGCTTTCCTAATCCTTGATTAGAAAAAGCATTGACTATATTCCTTGGAACCCATAGAGTCCCCTCTTTGACTGGCGAACTCTTTGGAACTGGAACCAGGTAGACATATGGACCAAAGAAATCGTTAAATGGCAAATCATTTAATTCATCTTTAATCAACTCTGCTATAAACTCTGAGGTTGATACATCTCGTTCTTGAATATGAACATTCTTGTCTTGTTTAACAGCATACATGAAATTTTTGGAGTCTTTCGCTTTAGAATCAGTTCCCCGTGGAGAATAAGCGAGAAATGCCCCGTAATTAAGACTTGAGAGCAACATTGATATCAGCCTTTGACCCTGAAGCAGGAAGTTCTGTCATCAACTTTTCAATCTGTTGAATATTAATTACAATAGCCCCGTATTTTATCATCTCTTGAGGCCACTTTAGTTTAGGATTCTTGGCAGTCGATTCCAGAATCAAAAGAGGCCTTCCCAACTGGAGAGCTGTCCATCCTTGATTGAGAGAACCGCTTGTGTCTCCCGCCTCCACTATTATGGATGCGTGTGAAATCAACGCCATTGTTTTATTGCGCATTGGGAAGTTCTTGCGTTGGGTTGGATAATTCGGAGGGAACTGGGAAATCGCCAAATGGTTCTTCATGATCTCGTCCTGTAATCCGCGGTTCTGCTCCGGATAATACTTGTTCAAAGGAGTTCCCAAGACAGCAATGGTTTTCCCACCTTCGCTGATGGCTGTTTTATGTGCAATAGTGTCGATTCCTAGAGCAAGACCGCTCACAATAATAACACCATGATCTACAAGAAGTTTAGTAAGTGTTTGGGCATTTCTCAACCCATCATTGCTGGGATGGCGCGACCCAACAATCGAAACTCGTGGACCAGTTTCCAATATGTTACGATCGCCTTTAAAATAGAGAAAAGTTGGTGCATTTTTCTTCTCAATATCATTCAGTGGCCCTAAAAGGTCTTCTGGGGTCATCACTTGAATATTATTTCATGCACTTAAATGCCATTGGGGAGCAGCGTTCCGCTAGGGCCGCTAGATTTTTTGTGCAGACCGCCTTTCTGCCCAAAAAGTCACCCAAAATCAGCACTATTTAGGCAAAGCCACGCTCACTGAAACCTTTTTAAGCCTTATGGATAATGCATATTTAGAGGGCATTATGGAAGGCAAGGGCCTAATAATTGTCACGGCAGTAGCGATGGTTGCCTTGGGGCTTTTCGTGGTTTCCACCATAGCGCAGAACGCAGGTTCGGCGCCTTCAGGAGTGCCAGCGCTTCCCTATGTGCAGTGGGGCGAGCTCAGGGTGGGCAGCCAGCTGGTGAAGGACGGGCTTGTTGTTGAGGCTTTCATTACCGGCGTCCCCTGCGGGCAGCCTTCCACAACAAAGGGCGGGGCGTATCTTGCTGTAGTGAAGGGCAATTGCGGCAGCTCATCTGAGGTGTCAATTTCTGTCAACGGAGTGCAGATAGACAAGTCGGCATGGTCCTCGGGTTCTGTCATAAAGGAGGACATCACCCTGAGGCCGCAGGACCTGAAGAAGGACATAAGGGAGTTCGTAGCCGAGGGGCGATAAGTGGTTTCTATGGATGACGGGCAGGGCTATCTATCGAGAGGGATCAGTAGGCTTGTGAATGTCGCTGCTCTGGCAATCGGAATAGGCATTGGAATATATGCGACAAATCCACCGGGGAGAGAGGCGTATGCGCAAGTGCCTCCTGATCCAAACGATTTAATAGAATATTGGGATGCGCCGACGGGCTGCGACACCTGCGATCCCAATAGAGGCGCATTTATTAACGGGCTGCATTTTGATGGGGGTGCATCTGTGGAACTTATGATGGACTGCGACGGCAATGGCACAAAAGAAAACAATGTGAATGTGAGCGGTTTTCCCGCAGTGGTATGCGATCCGGACCAGCCCCCCATGTGCGGAGCATATGATGTTGTTGGCATGCGGAAGACACCAACAACGTGCGGATGGGACCCAAACATACCATATTTGATCAGTGCTGACGTGAGGATTGGCGGGCTTATGGCATATCCAAGAAACCTTCCTTTCAATGTTCCAGGAGATTTCAATCAGCAAAGGCTTGACGCCTACGGCCTTGTGCTGGACATGCCCAATGACAACACGCTCACATGGAACACGCAGCCTGAATTCTCGGCATTTGATATTATAAGGTGGGATGCGGCTGTCCCAAACAGGAGGCTTAACACATCGAATGCCACGCCAATAGCATGCAATTACTCAGGTACGTCAATATCCGGCACTAATGAGCTGAATGAGATCCCCCTGCCGGGTGAGGTTTTCTATTTTGTTATCAGGCCCAGGAATACGGCAAAGATCCCCTCCGTCGGGAATTACAACGATGGGAACGCGGCACGCGGGCTTCCCATCAGCGGCGACTGCCCGCAATAGGCGGCCCTGTTCTTCCTGCCCTTTTAATAATTCTTTCTGCCAAGAATAGTGTATGGGCGACATAAGGGAAGGGATAGTGAAATACGAACTCCAGAGGGAGCTGGAGAAGGCCCACAGCCTTGAGAGGGCGGGCAGGGCTGACCAGGCAGGCAAGCATTACCTGAGGGCCTCGGCCCTGTACAGGAGGCTGGCAAAGGGCATGCCGCTGCAGCAGTCCAAGGATGTTTTCGACACCGCCGCGCAGTATGAGACCCTCGCGACTAGCGTCCAGAAGGTAGTGAAGGCCGAGGAAGTGCCGGCGGAGGTGATAGACAGCCTCATTGTCACGCAGAAGCCTGATACCAGGTGGGAGGACATAGGGGGGCTTGAGGAGGCCAAGAAAAGCATAAGGGAGGCCATAATCCTCCCATTCGTCAGGCACAAGCCCGCTTACGTGAAGTCGCCCAGGACTATCCTGCTTTTCGGCCCCCCCGGCACAGGCAAGACCCTCCTGGCAAAAGCCTCCTCCAACAACCTGGGGGCCACGTTCTTCGAGGCGAGGATATCCTCCCTGCTTTCCAAGTATTACGGCGAATCCCCCAAGCTGGTGAACGCGCTTTTCTCCAAGGCCAGGAAGATGCAGCCGAGCCTCATCTTCATGGACGAGCTGGACTCGATAGCGATAAGCAGGGACTCTGACATGCATGAGACAACCAGGAGGGTGCTTTCTCAATTGCTTACAGAGATAGAGGGGTTCAACACAAAGGCAGAGGACAGGATACTGATAATGGGCGCCACTAACAAGCCGTGGGACCTGGACGATGCTGTGGTGAGCAGGTTCCAGAAGAGGATATATGTGCCGCTGCCAGACGCCGCCGCAAGGAAGGCGATATTGAAAATCCACCTCAGGGGCGCAGGCACCTCAGGGCTGGATGTTGATGGGATTGTGGGGAAGACCGAGAACTTCTCAGGCCGGGACCTGGCAAGCCTCTGCCAGGAG
>JACQOB010000173.1 GCA_016202745.1 Candidatus Aenigmatarchaeota archaeon
AATACTATTTCCTGCATTTTCAACAATTTTATCTGTGAATTTTCCTATTTCTACGATCCCTATTTTACTGTCTTTTTTCAAAATAACTTTTTCGAATGGTGCGCAGCTCATCTGGGTCGCTGGCTCGCTTATCGACTGCGCGGCCACTACACCTATCGCTTCGCCCGGCTCGTAGATGTACTTCTTCAGCCGTTCTTTCAGCGCGGCGAATTTTTCCTCCTTGGCCTTGCCTGTTATGCTGTTTTTCTTGCAGTAGGCCTCGAATTCGTCAAGTATCTTCTTTGGTATTATCATTTTTCTCACTCAAATTTTTTCAACGATATCATACCCGATCCGTTTTTCATTTAATATGTCAATTACTCCACGTTCCACGGCAATCTTGCTATATTTCATGTATACAACCGAGCCAGGAGTTAAAAGCTCGCGGGCTCTTTCGTACCCTTCTCCTGATTGATGCCTTAGCATTATCACGTAAACCGGAGGTCTGAGCGCTTTAATCCCTGGAACTGTCATTTAACCAACCTCTCGATAGCGGCTGATCCACCGTCTGATTTCGCAGGATCTATGCCGTCCTCGCCCGCGACGAACTGGACAATGCGATTTCTGCTGTCCCTCACGGTCCCGTCGTATTCCACTTTCAGGTCCTGCAGCGCGTTGACAAGGCGTCGTTCCATGTATCCGGAGTGACGCGTATGAAGCGATTTGTCCATGAGGTTCTCGCGGCTGTTCATGGCATCGAAGAAGAACTCGAACGGCTTCAGGCCGTCCTTGTAGTTGCTGCTCACGAAGCCCTTTGCCGCAAGCCCAAGATCGCCTTCCGGGAAGTGGGGGAGAGTTCGGTTGATGTAGCCGCGGCTTATGCGCTCCCCTTCCAGCGATTCCTGCCCCACGAGCCCGCATGACTGGGTAAGGTTCACGAAGCTTCCCCTCGCTCCAGTGACTGCCATAAGGACCGCGGAGTTGACAGGCAAATCCTTGGAAACGATCTCGCTGGCCTCGTTCGTAACCATTCCGCCAAGCTGGAGTATCCTGTTCTCGAGGTTCATCTCAGGGGTCAATCCTGCTACCTTCTCGAGCCTGCCTGCCCTGTAATCCTTTGCAAGGCGCTCGGCATTCGCGTGGTAATCATTGATTATGGTCTCGATCTTCTTTTTGGCGCGCTCGTTCAGGTCGAAGTCGCTGATCGATATGCTGAAGCCGTGCGCCGTTATCGTTGAAAGCGCAAGCATGGTTACGCTGTCTATGAATTTTTTCGTCCGTTCGGGGCCGTACATCCTTTCAATTATGTCTATCAGCCTTGCCTTTTTCTCGCCAAGTGCGTCGTCATCTATGACACCTTTAACGAGCGCTCCATTTTTGATGACCGCGGTTTCCTGGTCGCCTTCGTATTCGCCGAATGATGTCTTGAATTCGATGCTGAGGTCCGGCGGCAGGATAAAGCTGAATATTTCCTTGCCTGTATAGCTTTGTTTTGCAGGGAAATCCTCTATGCCTATCTGGAAGAGCATGTTGGCTGCTTCCACCTTTGAGAATTTTGCCTCGTCGCGCGTGAGCATGTACGATCCTGTTATGTGGTCGTGCTTGCATGTGACTATAGGCATGCCGTACCTTGGTGAGCGGATGTTTGACTCGACAGCCATGAGCATTGCAGCCTCGGTCTGCGCCTCCTCGGTCTGCGGGATATGCAGGTTCATCTCATCCCCGTCGAAGTCGGCGTTGTACGGTACTGTAACAGCCAGGTTTATTCTCAGCGTCCTGTAAGGCATTATCCTTGCGCGGTGCGCCATCATGGACATCCTGTGCAGGGACGGCTGGCGGTTCATCAGCGTTATGTCGCCGTCCATGATATGCCTTTCCACTACGTAGCCGTTGTCGATTTCGTTGGCTATTTCGGCCTTGTTCTCGTCCGTGATTTTCTTCCTGACGTTGTCGGGTCTTATCACGTAGTTTGCGCCGGGATGAACAGATGATCCATTAAGTATGATTTTCCTGAGCTCCTCTATGTTGTTGCTGTTTACCTTTGCCGGTACGGTGAGGTCCCTTGCTATCTCAAGCGGGATGCCGACCTCGCTTATAGATATATGGGAGTCCGGTGATATGACCGTACGTGCCGAGAAGTTGACGCGCTTGCCTGCCAAATTGCCACGAAATCTTCCTTCTTTCTTGCTGAGGCGCTGCATGAGAGTCTTCAGCGCGCGGCCCGACCTGTGCCTGGCAGGAGGCAGCGTGGAAATCTCGTTGCTCATCAGTGTGGAAACATGGTACTGAAGTAGTTCCCATATGTCTGCTATTATGAAATCAGGTGCGCCTATCTCCAGGTTCTTTCGCAGGCGCTCGTTGATGCGCACCACGTCGACAAGCTTGTGCGTGAGGTCGTCCTCGCTTCTCTCACCGGTTTCCAGCGTTATGGAAGGACGCACCGTCACGGGCGGTATAGGAAGTATCGTGAGTATGAACCATTCGGGCCTGCCGCCCCTGACCTTCAGCCTTGCGACATCCTCGTCTGTCATCTTCTCCAGCCTTCTTCTGATCTCTTCGGCTGTAAGCTCTATGTTCGCTTCCCTGTAGGATGTCGGCTTCTGGTATTCCATGTCCTTCTGCTTCTCCCCGCAGTGTGGGCATGTGGTTTTCTTCTTCTTGTATACCTCTGTCATCGGGTTCTTCATTTTCTTCAGGTCCTCATCCTTTTCAAGTATGCGCGAGCATTTCCTGCAGATCGACCTGAGTATGACATATATCTTCTTGCCGTAAAGAGGATGAACAACAGGCTTGATGAGTTCCATGTGGCCGAAATGCCCAAGGCATTGGCCGATGGTGCCGCCGCATTTCCTGCACCTTAGCCCGGGATCAACAACGCCAAGATGAAGGTCTGTAAGCCCGCCGTCTATGGGATATCCGTCAGGGTCATAGAGTTCTGCATGCTCTATCTTGACAGCCGAGATGTCCTTTATCATCTTCGGCGACAGGAAGCCGAAATCTATCGACTTGACATGTGCAATTCCTTCGCCCTCGACATTGAGCTTGGGGTACATGCCCATGCATTTCAGCTCGTCAAGCATGAGCTTGAATGCGTAGCTGATTTCAACATCGACAATCTTGCTCCTCTTGCAGATAGCGCAGTATTTCTTTCCCTTCACGAAGTCTTCTATCGCCACCAGGCCGCAGCGCGTGCATATTGGAATCTTGTACTTGTCGCTGCTGAATCTTTCCTTCAGCAGGAGGGCAGTGCCATGAGCTATCAGGCAGTCTTTTTCCATTTCCCCCAGCCTGAGACCGCCCTGTTTTGCCCTTCCTGCAGTCGGCTGTTTTGTCAGCAGCGTGACAGGCCCGCGCGCCCGCCCCTGTATCTTGTTCGCGACCATGTGGTGAAGCTTCTGGTAGTAGCATGGGCCTATGAGGATGCGGGCTTTCAGCATCTTGCCCGTGACGCCGTCGTACATTGCCTCCTTGCCGTCATCACGGAATCCCATCTTCTTGAGCGCATCCCTGATGGAAGCTTCGCTGGCTTCGCTGAAGACCGAGCCGTCGACACGCATGGCGCCGAGCACGGACAGCTTGGACGCTATAATTTCAAGCAGCTGGCCTATTGTCATCCTGGATGGAATCGCGTGCGGATTGAGCATGATATCAGGCGTTATGCCATCAGCAGTAAAAGGCATGTCTTCCTCCGGGACGATGATCGAAACCACGCCCTTCTGCCCGTGGCGCGACGTGAACTTGTCGCCAAGCTCCGGCACCCTCTCGCTTCTCACGTTTATCTTTATGAGCTTGTTTCCGCTGGATGTCTCCGTGACCAGGACATTGTCCACGATTCCCTCCTCGCCATACCGTATCGTTTCAGACGTGTCCCTTCTGTTTTCCGTCTCAACCATGAAGCTTTCGACCGGCCCGAAGAAGCGTAGCGGCGATACCTTTCCGACTATAACATCGCCGCCCTCGACCGAAATTTCCCTGCCAACGATTCCGTCTTCCTCCAAGCTGGAGTATGCCTCCTCTGTGCGATAACCGTTGACGGACTTGTCAGGTATCTTGATCTCGTCCTTCTCTATGCCCCAGTATTTCTTTTCCTCGGCCACGTAGTTGCGGAAGAATGCGCTCCTGCCGAAACCGCGCTCGATTGATGCCTTGTTGAATACTATACCGTCTTCCATGTTGTAGCCCTTGTAACTCATGATCGCAACAATTATGTTCTGGCCCTGCGCGTGGTCGTCCATGTCGATCGATGCGCCGACGGTCGTGTCGATTATGGGAACCTGCGGGTAGATGAGCACGTCGGATTTCGTGTCGGTCCTTGCGAAATAGTTTGTCGCGAATATGCCGAGCGCCTGCCCGGACATCTTTGCGCCGAAGTTTACCCTGTCGCCGCGGTTGTGCGTCGCGAAAGGAACAAGCGATGCGGATAGCCCGAGTATCACGCCCGGGTTTATTTCCATGTGAGTATGATTTTTCGTCAGTGCATCCTCGGTTATGGCGATGAAAGCGTTGTTTTCCTCTTCTGCATCGAGGTACTCGATCACCCCGCTTTTTATCAGGCTTTCCCATGTCATCTCGCCCTTCTCCAGGGCGTCCACATGTTTGCCTGTCAGGTTGGGCTTCCCGTTGGTGACGATTATAAGCGGTCTCATTAACCTGCCAGCATCGGCGTTAATGTGAATCTCGTTGAACTGTTTGTCATGAACGATCCCCACGGTCGCACCTATCTGGCCCGACCTTCTTTTTGAGCATAATTTGCTGACAAACTCCTCGGGCTTGTTTGTCGAGCCTATAATATTACCGTCAAGGAACATGACGCAATCGTCCTCGCTCTTTACTTCCTTGCCTGCAAGTTCCTTGATGACAGCCATGTCTTTTTCAGGCAGGGTCTCTGATATTATCGAGAATAGGGCAAGATATTTTCTCAATCCTATATTCACGCCTTCTGGAGTTTCTTCTGCGCAGAGCCTGCCCCAATGAGTGGCGTGCAGTGCCCTGGCCTCGAAATGCTCCTGTGATGGCGAGAGCGGCGAAATCACGTTCTGCAGGTGGTCGAGAGTCCTCACGTAATTAGTCCTCTCGAGTCTCTGGCATACTCCAGTACGGCCTCCTATCCACTGGCCCGTTGCCATGTGCGAAACAATCCTTTTGGTCAGGTAGTCGCTTTCCACGATGGATTTTATGGCAGGCATTTTTCCTCTCTTGACAAGCTTTTGGTAGGAATAAACGATCCTGGCAACAAGCCCGTACTTGCCCAACAGGATTGAGCGGAAAAGGATCTCCATGAAATTGCCGACCTGCTTCAGCCTCTTGTTGCCATAATGGTCGATATCCTGCTCTGGCATTTCCTCAAGACCGAGCTTCAGGATTTTCCTGACGACCTTCGAGAGGTATATCGCCTTCTCGATGCGGTTCTTCTTGTTCTG
>JACQOB010000156.1 GCA_016202745.1 Candidatus Aenigmatarchaeota archaeon
AGGCTACTATGAACAATCATTTGTTGCGAGAAACGACGGAACAGGGAATTTTGATGAGCCTGATGCATATTGATGAAAATTAATTCTACTTTCCCTCGGCCCATTTCTTGAACGCCTCGTAGGACGTCGAGCCGCATATCCACTTTCCTGTCTTCTTGTTGAAGAAGAACGGAACGCCGCCGCAGAACCCCTTGTCGAATTTCTTCATCATCTCAGCATTCTTTGAATTGTGCCACACCTCGAAGCGCTCAATCTTCAGGCCTTCCTCCTTCTCCAGTCTTTCGATCAATGGCTCCATCTCCCTGCAGTGCACGCACTCGGTGCCGTAGAATTCTATGAGGTCAGACATTAATTTTTCACTTCATTATATTTGGATTGTACAAATAAATAAATTTCGAATTGATGGGAAAAATTTTAATTCCTACAAATCCCTGACTTTTTTGTACATGTATTCAACCATTAAGCGTGCTACATTCACGCCTGTAGCTTTCATCAGTCCCGAGAACTGAGGTTTATAGTTCACTTCCACGATCTTTGGCCCCCTATTTGTTTCTATTATATCCACACCTGTAATCTCTATACCGATTGCACGCGCTGCCTTTAATGCGAGGTTGGTCATCCTACTGTCCAGATCAATCTTTTCACCATGTCCACCACCAGATATATTTGCACGGAAGTCTCCCGTCGGTGCTATCCTCTTCATGGCTGCAACTACCTCATCTCCTATTACCATGGCACGTATATCCTCGTGTCCGCCTTCGAGATACTCCTCTATAAATATGGGCTGGCGAATGCGCTCGATTGTATCGATAAGCGCCATGGCTGAAGACTTTGATTCAGCTTTCATGACACCTTTTCCCTCTCCTCCCATTAGAAGCTTGATAATTACGGGGTACTGTATCCTTTCAAGTATATCCTCAACTGCTGTCCGTGTTGAGGCAAGATATGTTTCCGGGACAGGTATCCCTGCTGCATGAAGATAGAGAAGCGTCAGAAACTTGTCATGGACGATAGGCAGGGATTCCGGAGTGTTTGGTATAGCTACACGGTTTTCAAGCAGTTTCAGTATAGCATAGCCATATTGCACATGCTGCCATTCAATGCGCGGAAGCACGGCGTCGGTCATGAGCAAGTTGGCATTGCCGGCCATTATGCGCACGTTTTTGCGCGATTCGATCCTCACATCCGGAAGCCTGACATAGGAAGCACCAAACAGCCCCTTCGCTTCTTTCAGAAGCATTTTTTCCTCGAACTCCGGGATTTTTGACCCCAGTATGCAGAGCCGTTTTTTCGCCATCAGAAAAACCTCCTCAGCGCGGTAAGCACGTTGTCGAATATCGTGCGTTCCTCGTCGACCCTGCGGAGCATGGGCCTCAGCACGGAATCTGATACACGCCGGCCATGAATCCTGTTGAAGAGCGAGAAGTCAGGCGCGAGTGACGCGCCTATTATCTCGTTCTCGCAGGTGCGCACCGAGCCGAAATCGCTGCCAAGGAGCCTGACAGCATCGGCAAGCTGCTCCTTGAAATCCTCGTCAAGCCTTGTTTTGATTGTTTTTGTCCTGGCATGCCTGATCGACGCCACGACCTTGCCGTCGGTTACCAGACTTTCCACCACAGGAGACGAGAGCGCTTCGCGCATTATGATGTCCTTGCTGCCTTTGTGCATCCTTATGACATCAAGAAGCTGCTTCCTTGTTTCCACGGCGACCTGTCTGCCGCCGACCAGGATCTCTGCGGGCATCTCTATCCTTATTCCGGTGAATACGCTGCTCGAGAGCCCGTAATACCTGTAACCGCTTACGAACCCGAGCTGCCGCAGCCGCGGCATGGCCACGGCATTCCTGGAAAACAAAAGCAGGCCTTCCATGCCAAAAGGCAGGTATGCCTTGCTCTGGAATGCCGCCACGGCCGACATGAACATCGGGAGATGCCTCCTTGTCGGTATGGGCAGAACTGCATCCACATCAACAGGTTCCTCTTTGTATACAATCTGTGTTCCGAAGCCTGTTCCAATGCGAATCTTGTCAATGGGGGCGTATGTCGTCTCGTCGAATATCCTGTTGCCGACAAGCGGGGCGTCCTTCTTCTGCCGCGCCGGATCGCCTATGACCATCAGCCTCATCCGTATAGTAGAGGCTACAAATTATTTATACCGCGTCTCTTCAATCTAGTTCCATGAGGCACATTTCCGAAAGGGAGCAGGAGCTGCCTGACTCAGTGATAGGCCAGCTGCTTGAATACGCCGTTGAGCGGAAGGACATAATTTCTCTCGGGCCGGGAGAGCCGGATTTTCCCGCCCCCCAGCCTATAATCAGCCATACAAAGAAGATCGCACACCTTGTCAACCATTATTCGCCGCCCGGCGGTCGCGTCGAGCTGAAAGAAGCCATTGTGAAAAAACTGAAGAAAGACAACAGGATCGATATCGATACGGACAATGTTATAGTCACGTG
>JACQOB010000157.1 GCA_016202745.1 Candidatus Aenigmatarchaeota archaeon
GGGATAACCTAAGAGCTGCGGGATATGAGGTATTAGGCCCAATTGAACCTCTACCAGTCCCTGCCACTATATTAGTACGCAAACAGTTCAATAACGAGCCATCAGAACAATTATTAGAGCTGCAGGTCAATGTCAGTGCTGCAGAAAAAGTAACTGGAATTAAATACACTAAGATAGCAGCTTATCTTGGGGAATAATATGGACTCTAATCCGCCACCGGCTTCACTTTAATGCCAAAGCAATTAGATAAAGCCGGCAGGCAAGATAAGCTTATAATGTTTTTCTCCAAGTTTTATCATGGCCAGTAATTCAGGCATACCATACTGCAATGCGCTGGATGCCGCTTTATCCGGCGGGCTGCTGCTGGTCTTGAGAGCCGATGATTTCACCTACACCTACACAAGAATTGCGGCACTGAAAAGGGATCTTGAAGATACTGAAAACGCATATTTTGGTTGCGGTGTCAGGTTGTCGGATGCCATTTCCGACCTCTCAGAAAAATACGCATCAGAAGACCCACAGGCAGGTGCATGGCATAAGCTGCGCGGCTTGATGAAGGCTGAGAATGCCGCTGACGGATGGATGCTTAGGGGAGGAAGGATTTACGTGAGAAGTGATGGAGATGGAGTGCTGACAGAGGTAAGGGACGGTTTTGATAACTCGACAGCATTCAGGCACGGGAGTTTTTCCGAAGCATACTATTTCCTGAATTCTATCAAGGCTGATTCATTGGGAAGGTATGTGCGCCATGTGGCGCAGTCACAGAAACCGGAATTTCTGCACTAATCCGCCACCGGCTTCACCTTGATGCCGATCTCCTCAAGCCTCTTCTTCAGCTTGTTCAGGGCCGAATGGATGTCCTCTATGTTGTGCGCGCCGGTGCAGATTATTTTTCCTGAAGAGAAGAGAAGGAACGCCACCCTCGGCTCGTTGATCCTGTAAACCAGCCCGGGGAACTGCTCGGGCTCGTATTCCGCATTTTCCAGCGCGAAGGCCACCTCCTCCAGGTTGAGCTTGGCCTTTATCTTGCTTGACGCGACTATGTTCTCGACCTTGACGTCGAACTTCTTGGGCAGCGGTATGCCCGCCGACCTGATCTTGTCGACAACCTTGCCCATGGCCTCCTTTGCCTTGTCAATGCTCTTCGCCCCTGTGCAGACGATCTTGCCTGAGGAGAAGATAAGCGCTGCCGCCCTTGGCTCTGTCGTCCTGTAAACCAGCCCGGGGAACTGCTCGGGCTCGTATTCGGCGTTTTCAATGCGGTCAACAAGCTTCGTTAAGGGTATGTCCTTTCCGAGAGAAGTGAATGCGACGACGTTTTCAATATTGACGAAAAACTCGCTCATAGCACTTTTATTTTGTGCGGGCAAGTATTTAAACCCTTGGAGGGCTTTATTTAGTAACAATACAAATGATCCTTATGCTGAAATCAAAGGTTATAGTTCCTGACACAAGCATCCTGATAAAGGGAATGCTGTCCAGGCTGATAGAGGATGGCAAGTTCGAGGGGAGCAAGATAATCATACCGCGGCTGGTTGTTGACGAGCTGCAGGCACAGGCCTCCGTTGGCAGGGAGATAGGATTTGAAGGCCTTGAGGAGCTGAAGCGGCTGAGGGACCTCTGCAGGAAGAAGTCCATTGAGCTGGAGTTCACAGGATCAAGGCCCACGATGGAGGAGATTAACCTCGCCAAGAAGGGGAGATTAGATGCCCTGATAAGGGACGTTGCGGCAAAGCATGACGCGACGCTTATGACAGGCGATTATGTCCAGGCCCTGGTAGGCGAGGCCGAGGGCGTTTCTGTCGAGCACATCGCAAATCCCGACAGGCAGAGGAAGCTTGACATAGAAGAACTCTTCACCCACGACACGCAGTCTGTCCATTTGAAGGCGGGGGTCATCCCGGTGGCCAAGAGGGGGAAGCCGGGAAGCATAGAGCTGGTTGAGATAAGGAAGAAGCCCTTTGACGCGAAGGAGCTCAAGAAGATGATTGACCACATACTCCTGAAGGCCAGGACGGACGATGATTCCTTCATCGAGATAGGCAAGCACGGCGCCATGGTCGTCCAGAGCGGCAACTACAGGATATCCATTACGCAGCCGCCCTTCTCCGACGACATCGAGATAACGGCCGTGAGGCCCACAACAAAGCTCACCCTTGATGATTACAAGCTGCACAAGGAGCTGGAAAGGCGAATCACGGACGGCTCGCCGGGCATCCTGATAGCGGGCCCGCCAGGCTCAGGCAAGAGCACTTTCGCGGCCAGCGTTGCCGATTTCCTGGTGAAGAAGGGGAAGATTGTGAAGACCTTTGAGCAGCCGCGCGACCTCCAGGTGGGCCCCGAAGTCACGCAATATGCGCCGCTGGAAGGCGACTGGGAAAAGACAGCTGAGCTGCTTTTGCTGGTGAGGCCTGACTTCACCATTTTTGATGAGGTGAGGAAGACAAAGGACTTCAAGGTGTTCGCCGACATGAGGCTTGCCGGGGTCGGCATGATAGGCGTGGTGCACGCCACTAACCCGGTTTCCGCAATACAGAGGTTCATCGGCAGGGTGGAGCTTGGAATCATCCCCCACATCATTGACACTGTCATCTATATTGCGGCAGGCAAGATAGAGAAAGTCTATGAGGTAAGCCTGCTTGTGAAGGTCCCCTCGGGCATGCAGGAGCAGGACCTTGCGAGGCCCGTGGTGGAAATACGGGACTTCGAGACAAAGAAGCTCGAGTACGAAGTGTACACCTACGGCGAGGAGAACGTGATAATACCCGTGCAGGAAGGCGACGGCGGGTCGCCACTGAGGCAGCTTGCCAAGAAGACAGTGCTGCAGGAGCTGAGGAGATGGGACCCTCAGGTGAGCGTCGAGTTCCTTTCAGACGACCGCGTCCTGGCCATGGTGAGGAACGACCTCATCGCTAAAATAATAGGGAAAGAGGGAAGGAACATTTCCGAAATCGAGAAGCAGCTGGGCATCCACATTTCCGTCGAGCCGAAGGAAGGCACCATGAAGCAGCAGGCCACCTACAATTACGAGGAGAGCGGCGGCGGGATCATAATCAAGGTCCACGAAAAATACACCGGAAAGCTGGTCGACGTCTACAGCGGCGACGACTACCTGCTGTCACCCTTTGTGGGCAAGGGCGGAAAGATTAGAATAGGCAAACAATCAGACGTCGGCCGCGGCGTCCTTAGGGCAATCGCATCCAACAGGCTGAGGATATTGGTGTAGGTTTTTAATTACTGATTCTATATAGTCAGATATGAAATACTCGATAGGATATAGCACAGGATCGGCGCAACTTGAACTGAAACCTGGCCCTATAGGGACAGAATTGTACTTTGTTGGTATGCTGCAGCAAACCCTTGAAAGCAGAAAATCACAGATAATGAATGCCGGAATTGGGGGAAGCATAGTATCCTCGCCCATTATACACAAGGGGGTGGTTTATTTCGGTGCTTGCGACAAAAATGTGTATGCAGTTTCTCTTAAGGATGGAAGAGAATTGTGGAAATTTTCTGCGGGGGATGTGATAGGACATTTAACTTTGGACGATGGTACTCTTTATTTTGGCTCTTTCGATCACATACTTTATGCAATAAACTTGGACGGGAGCATGTCATGGAAGTTTGAAACTGGCGGGAAAATACTGTCAAGGCCAACAGTTTACAATGGCACACTCTATTTTGGCTCCGGTGATGGGTGTGTGTATGCTGTATCAAAAGAAGGCAGACTTATATGGAAATTCAAAACAAACGGACCAATAGGCGCGGAGATATTTGTGCATGCAGAGACAGTATACGTAGGCTCCTTCGATGGCTGCTTGTATGCACTGGATTTGCATGGCAGACTGAAATGGAAGTTCATCACAAAGGGCAATGTCGGGGATCCAATTGTGCATAAGGGTAGGGTTTTCTTCCCCTCTTATGATAATTATTTCTATTGCACAGATTTGAATGGCCATCTTCTGTGGAAATTCCTGTCCAAAGAAGCAAATATTCTGTGGAGGCCGACAATCCACGATGATATAATATATTTCGGGTCGCGCGATCACAATTTATACGCAGTAACCATAGACGGAAAATTTTTATGGAAATTTACAACCAAGGACATGGTAACCACATCCGCAGTAATAGGCACGAACATTTACTTCGGCTCATGTGACAATAACTTATACTGCATCGATTTCTCAGGAAAGGAAAAGTGGCGGTTTTCTACAAAAGGCCTCATCGTATCAACACCATTCCTGCAGGATGACAGGATTGTCTTTGGTTCCTGGGACTGCAACCTGTACTGCCTGGATACACATGGGAACCTGTTATGGAAATTCCATACCACCCTAAGCTACATGTCGCCTGTTGCTGTTGAAACAAAACAGGGAATAGCGACAACTCTAGAAACCACATGGAAGCCCGAGGAGCTGAGGCAGGAAGAAAGGTACAGGAACAAGGTTCAGGAAGCAACAGGCCTTAACCAATATGGAGTGTTCAACACGGGCTACATTACAAAGAGCAACTACATATCCGAAACCGGCAAGAGTTATATTCCCAAAAAGAAGAGGTGAGCTATTCCATGAAGTACACGCACAGCTATTCCGCAGGCAATTCCGGCCTGCAGCTCAGGCCTGATACGCTGGAAACCAGCCTGTACCTCGTCGGCCTGATGCATGAGATAGAAGAGTCGGGGACGTCCAACGTGTTCAACATAGGCATTGGCGGGAGCATAATTTCCGAGCCGGTTATCGATGGCGATACAGCCTACTTCGGCGCCTGCGACAAGAACTTCTATGCCGTGTCTCTTGATGATGGCAGGGAGCAATGGAGGGTGCAGTGCGGCGCAGCCGCCACGAACGCAAGCATATCTGATGGCGTCCTGTATTTCGGCTCATATGACCAGAACCTTTACGCCGTGGACGTTGAGGGCAACTTCCTGTGGAAATTCAGGACAAACGGCAAGATATTCTCCAAACCGCTTGTGCACAAAGACGCAATCTATTTCGGCTCCTCTGATGGCTGCTTGTATGCCGTCTCAAAATCCGGCCAGTTATTGTGGAAATACAAGACGATGGGACCACTTGCTTCGGACCCTATGGTGCACAAGGACTCAATCTATTTCGGCTCCTTCGATGGCATACTCTATTCGCTCGGGCTCGACGGGGCGCTGAAGTGGAAGTTCGCCACCCAGCATCTGGCAGGCTCCCCCGCAGCGGACAAGGACCGCGTGCTGTTCGGTTCGTTTGACAGCAACTTCTACTGCCTGGACACGCAGGGCAGCCTGCTATGGAAGTTCAGGACCAACGATACGGTATACCACAGGAGGCCTGTTGTGCACGGGGGTATTGTGTACTTCCCTTGCAGGGACGGCCACCTGTACGCGCTGGGGCTTGACGGAAAACTTTCCTGGAAGTTCAGGACAGGCAGCCATGTCGGCGCCTCACCTGTAATAGGGGATGCTATATATTTCGGATCGATTGACGGAAACTTCTACTGCCTGGATTTTTCCGGGAAGCTCAAGTGGAAGTTTGCAGCCAAAGGCCCCATCCTTAACAGGGCCGCGCTGCAGGGGGACAAAATAGTGTTCGGCTCCTATGACTGCAACCTCTACTGTCTCAGTACGGACGGCAAGCTGCTCTGGAAATTCCCCACCAGGCTCAGCCACATATCCCCAATAATCATCGAAAAGAGGGCGGAGATGGCTGCAACGCTGGAAGTGTCGTGGAAGCCCGAGGAATTGAGGCACGAGGAAATGTACAGGAACAAGGTTCAGGAGATATCCGGCCTCTCCCAATACGGGGTCTTCAATTCGGGATACATCACAAAAGACAGCTATGTATCAGAATCGGGGAAGCATTACATACAAAAGAAGAGATGGAAATAACCCTTAATGTCTGGCCATAAGCCTGGTTTGTCAGTGCCATTTATTGAATGCCTTAAACATTTCCAGCCTTTTCCTGTCCCCGTCGTATCCGGCTTTGAACCATGCTTTCAGTGTTTCAAGGATGATTTTCTTCCTGCTGCCCCACCCGGCAAGGCAAAGGACATTGCAGACTACATGCTGCGCTGGAAGATAGAGGATTTCTACAAGGACACTAAGCAGCACCTCGGTTTGGAGAAATGCCAGCTAAGGGACATTGAAGGCATACAAAGGCACTGGTACCTCGTCCTCTTGGCGCATTCAGTGCTGAAGCTTGGCGCTTCTGAGAGTGTCTTTGCGAAATCCATACTGCGCAGCAGTATTGGTATGAAGGTGAAGAGGTCGTGCATGGAACTGCCGGGCAAATTTGTGTTGTGGTTGATGGAAGGGATGAAGTCTATAGAGGATGTCAGAAAGGAGTTGATGATGCTTTTATAC
>JACQOB010000171.1 GCA_016202745.1 Candidatus Aenigmatarchaeota archaeon
CATGGACTTCTCTATCGATAGCTCAAGCGGAACGCCGCCTCCAGTCTGGTTGCCTATCTGGAATAATGCTTCAGCGAATTCCCCTTCTATCTGCCTTGTCTTCTCGCGGACCTTGAGTAGCTGCGAGGAAATAAGGATGAAGTAAACAGCAAGGCCTATCGCTATCCCGGATGTTATCACAACTGCAGGGACGATGCCTTCGAAGAGCCCGGGCTCGCCTGCTGCCTCTGCCGCAGACAGCTCCTGCAGGTAGAGAAACAAACCGAATGCGATTATGGACAAGCCGACCGCGAGAGCCACCGGCCAGGCTTTGACAAACTTCTTGCCGGCACGAAACTTCCCCGGCGGCGGCACGTCAGGATTCTCGCTTATGTCGATCTTGCTGAATGTCGCCGGCCTTCTCTCAAGTATGCTGATTATTATGAAGTAGAGGATTATTGGAAGTATGACATCGTATCCAAGAAAGAGGACAAGCGTCTCTACCTTCAGGAACACCGCAACTATCGGAAAAAGCACCAGGCCCATGACCGGGAGTATTATGCCGATAGCATGAACAACTACAACAGGAAGCTTTAATTTCTGGTTGAAGTTCCTTGCGTCATCTCTCGTGCCCTCAAGAACAACATCCATGGACTCATCAAGCAGGCTTTCTCTTCTTTCGCCTGCCTGCCTCAGCGATGATACCATGAGTTGCACGGCTTCAACAAATGGCCTGTTCTTTTCCCATTTTTTTGTGTAATCCGTGAGCGCTTCTTCCATGGACAGGTAATTTCCGACCTCGACATCCCAGAGCATCTTTTTCAGCTCGTAGCCGATGTCGCCGCTGAGGTTCTCGGCCGCGAATTTCACTGCACCCTCCAGGTTCGGCGTGTTCCTCATGTATAGAACCATGTAGAGGATCATTGTCACGATGTCGGATCCTATCGTTGCTTCATATTTTCGCTTCACCTGGTATGGATACAGGTAAAGATAGTAAGTGAAGAATATGACAAGCAGGAGGAACATGGCTCCGATGCCCACGGGAATGCCGGGAAGCCCTTTTACCCAGTCAGGCAGGGTGCTTTCAGACGACTGGGCAGAGGCAGCTAACATACCTGTGGCCATTATCGCTACCAAAGGTATGAACGTAATTAGCATGAAAAGAATTGTGAACGACATCACGCCCTCGGGCGTCGTCTTCAGGTGCGCGAAGTCCATGGCAACCTGCATCTTTTCCCTGGATTTTTTGTCCGGGTTGACATGCAGTATGCGCGCTGCAGAATTGCACATCTTCTCGTAGAGCGTGCGTGGCAGCGATGTCTCGCGCTCCTCCTCGCGGAATATTCGATATTCCCGGGAAATTAATTTCCTTATCTCCTCCTCTCTTTTTTTCTTCGTAGAAGGCATGAGTATTACTTGTGGGGTGCCGTTAATAAGTTTGCCAGAATTCAGAAATCTATTTCCATTTCCTGAGCCATTCATGCCAGCGCTCGTAGATGAGCTTGCTGTCCATTGAGCCGACTTCCTTCTTGACATCGCTGCTTATTACGTGGAAGGCGGAATTTGACATCACGACAAAAGGCGCCTCCAAAAAATCCGGTTTCTTTTCCCCGTATGCTGCAACCGCTTCAAGGATTTTTCCCCGAAGGAGAATGTTGTTCCATACGGCATCCCAGTCGCCCTTCCACTCGCGGATGCGTGTTGCAATGTCATTGAGGACCTGCGATTCACCGGCGAGCAGCGTCTTTGACGGCTTGAGCACGTCATCCTTTGCAGAATACTCAAGCAGGTTAACGAAACCGCCCTCGTCCATGGGATCGTTTTTCCAATGCTTCCTCACCTCGGTGACTTCTACAATGCGACGGAAAGCCTTCAGCCCGTCGGGCGACCGGAGCATGTTCGCGACTATCACGATATCCGTGGCCTTGAAGCTTGTCGGCGGGACGCCAAGGTCATTGACAACCCTGTCGAACACGCCGTACGCTGATTCGCCGTGTATCGTACCGGCCACGACGTTCGCAAGCGCGCCTATCCTCATTGCCTCATAAAGCGCGAGAGCTTCCCTGCTTCTCACCTCGCCGACTATGAGAGCGGAATCGCCAAGCCTCAGCGCCGTTCTGAGCGCTTCCTCTGCCGGAAGCTCTGTTTCCACCTGTGTTATCACCGAGCGCGACTTCATGCTTTCGATGTTGTAGCCAATCTCGCGCAGCTGCTTTGTCGGGATCTCGGCTGTGTCCTCCACCGTGATGATGCGTATCTTCGGCATGATCTGGACCAGGCATGAGCCGAGGAAAGAAGTTTTTCCGCTGCTTCGAGTGCCTGCTATCAGCATTGTCCTGCTTCCGTCGATGAGGAACCATATAAGACCTGCGGAAAACGGGTCAATCATCCTGTTTTTTATGAAAAGAGGAAACGTCCATGGCTTGTCCCTGTGGCGGCGGAATGCAAATGCCAGGCCGTCAGGGGAAAGTGTCCTTGTTATTGCAGCAACCCTGGCTCTGCCGCCAGGAACTGTCAGCTCTGTATCCAAAACAGGATTCGCCTCATCCAGCGGCCTTCCAGACATCAACCTGAACCTCGTGGCCCATGATTCCGCATCCTCCATGCTCGGCACGATATTGGTCTCACACTCCTCCTGTTGGGCATGAAAAACGAATACAGGTGAAAGCCCGACGGGCGAATTTATCGCTATATCCTGTATGTTCTCGTCCTGGAGAATCAGGTCAAGGATGCCAAAGCCTGCGGTGTACCTGCTCAATATGTTGGCAAGCCTCTCCAGTTGGGATTCGGGCATCGCGTATTTTTTCTCTTCGGAGAGGTCTCTCAGCATGTCAAGCCCGATCCTGAACAGGTTTTCCCTTATGCGTTCAGGTTCTGACAACTCCGTATCTCTCGGTTCGTGCCTGCCAAGATATCTCCTTGCAGTATCAAGCATCGTGTACTCCATCTCGTTAAGCCTGAACTCCGGCGGAATTATGTGGTAGATTTTCCTTACCTTGCCAGGTACCTGGTATATCTCGACATCCATCTCACCAACTTTGTAGCGCTCGATGAGTTCGGCGCGCGGCGGAGGAAGCGATATGTACTTGGTATAAATAAAATTCGGCCTGACTGTGGGATGAAATATCTTCCTGTAGAGGGCGCGGTTCTTGTGCTCGGTCAGCTGCGGCATCGCGAATTGTATGAGCCGGCATCCTTCGAGCATGGTCTTTATTGGAAAAAGCGCGTTGTTTATGTAGTGCAATGCACATTCCCTTTCAAGACTCTGGGATTTCTCTGCGTGTATCTTGCTTCTCCTGATCTCCCTCAGCAGCAGCTTGTAGGCTTCC
This sequence comes from Candidatus Aenigmatarchaeota archaeon, assembly GCA_016202745.1. Classification (GTDB taxonomy): domain Archaea; phylum Aenigmatarchaeota; class Aenigmatarchaeia; order QMZP01; family QMZP01; genus JACQIG01. The sequence goes on from JACQOB010000171.1 coordinate 3,309, forward strand.
ACGGGGTCGTATCGTATGTCATTGAGCAGCGAGCGCAGGAAATTATAGCGCTTTGACGATTCGATTTCGCATCCCTGCAGGACGACATTGCTGATATTTATGATCCTGTCCTTCATGACGCGCTCGATCACCATGGCTATTTCGAGCAGCATCTTGGCCTCATGAAAATCATATTCGTATTCCCTTACATCGGCGAGGACGATCCTTGCCACCTTCTTCAGGTCGAGGAGGTTGTCTATGGTCCTGGCCATGCAAACGGGGAAATCCTCGATCGTCGACCCATGAACAGCGCCCAGGCAATTAATCCTCATCTTCCTGCTGTCCTCGTCGTACTCGTATTCGTAGACCATGATGTTTATTTGGGAACTGCAGTTAATTAAATTTTTTAGCTCTGTAGAAATGCTTCATAAAAACACCAACGTGAGAGGTATTGTCTGTGGACAATACCTCTAGCTGACCTGTTC
>JACQOB010000158.1 GCA_016202745.1 Candidatus Aenigmatarchaeota archaeon
ATATATAATAATGTGGGCCCATAGCTCAGCCTGGTAGACAGGTTGCCTGCATTGGCCGATTGCCAGAAGCCGGCCCTGCCAGCGAGCATCCGTGGTGCTGGGCATCCGATGAAGCTTTTATTGCCAATAAAAGCGTGTTTAGGACGGCAATGCTGTCCGATGACAGAAGAAACCGGGTGGTCGTGGGTTCGAATCACCACTTTTCCAAAAAGTGGTGGATCAAAACGCCTTCCATGCGCTCACCCAAAAACATGAACAATGCCATGAATGCACGAAAATCCCACTGGGCCCACTCTTTTTCTTAGTGGAAGGCGCAGCGAGACCGAAGGTCGAGCAGCCTCCCTTTTTCGCTAACCTTTTTTGAAAAAAGGTTACCCTAAGCAATAAATCCTTCCCTGCCGCAATAATAACATGGTTTTGCTCGACATCGCCATCTTCGTCATCGCGATGGTATTCCTCGTTAAGGCATCGCAGGTCGTTATCGATTCCACGATAAAGATATCCGATTTCAGCGGCATCTCCCAGATGGCCCTCGGCTTCATCATAATAGCCATAGCTGTTTCCATACCTGACTTCAGCGTCTCCGCCATAGCGGCTGCCGGGGGCAAGGTGCCGCTCGCGATAGGCGACGTCCTCGGCTCCAGCGTTGCCAACATATGCCTCGTCCTCGGCATCGCCACCCTTATGAGGAAGGTCACTGTGGAGCGGAAGCACACCCTGGACAGTTCAGAGGTGCTGCTGATGATAGGGGTCATACCCGCTGTCGTGCTCTCCAGGGGCGTTGCGGGAGTTTTCGAGGGAGTGCTGCTGCTGGCAGTCTTTGCATTATACTGCTATTTTGTCTTCAGGCACAGGTTCAAGGTGAGGATGAAGGACGGCATAACAAGGGGGGAGTGGAGGCGCGCCATCGTCTTGCTGGCAGTCTCCCTTGCCGTGGTCCTGGTGAGCGCGAGCTTCGTCGTCTCAAGCGGGGCAGGCATAGCAGCGATGCTGGGCATATCAGAAGCGGTAATCGGCCTCACCCTCATAGCCTTCGGGACAACCCTCCCGGAGCTTGTGATAGACTTCACGGCGATAAGGAGGGGGAATGTTGCGCTGGCCGTGGGCGACATACTCGGGAGCACGGTGGTGAACCTGACCCTCATCCTTGGCGCGGTCCTCGTGATATCGCCTTCAGTAATACAGTTCAGCGCCTATACGCTGCCGATAGCGTTCATCATAGTGGCCAATGCCTTCCTCTTCTACAGCATGGTGAAGCACGAGACCATAGGGCAGAAGCATGGCCTGGTGTTCCTGCTGCTGTACGTGCTCTTCATAATGCTCATGGTGACGTCGACGGGGAGTTATTAGAAATTGTGGTGCCCCGCCTCTGAATATTCCTCCAGGAGCAGGACTGTCCCCCTGACACCCTTCCTGAACTTCTCCTCCGCTTCCCTGTACCTGCCTTCGAGAAGCCTCTTGTAGTGGATTGGTATTGTCACCTTCGCACGGATGACATTGGCGGCCTCTATGGCCTCCTCCACGGTCATGGTGTACGTGCCGCCTATTGGGAGCATTGCAACATCCAGCGGTCCCAGCTGTCTCATCTCAGGGATGAAATCAGTGTCGCCGGCATGGTAGACCTTCTTGTTGTTTACATCAATGATATACCCTACCCATTTGTTTTCCTTGGGGTGATAATTCAATCTGTCTTTTGCAATATTATATGCAGGCACTGTCCTAATTTGTATTCCTTTGATCTCGAAATTCTCCCCCGGCTCCACGATGCAAAATCTCTCCCCGAATGTTTTTTTCAGTGATTCGCACCCCCTGACGCCGAATATGAGGGTTTCTTTGGTGGCAACCTTCTCTATATCCTTCGGCGAGAAGTGGTCGAAATGGGCATGGGTTATGAAAATGACGTCGGCCTTTTCTTTTGGCATGAATTTCAAATCAAAAGGATCCAGGTAGTAAATATTATTCTTGTTCACCTTGTCCTCCAGAAGGAAGCTCGCGTGACCGAACCACTTCAGCTCCTCCCTTATTTCAGATTCGAGGGTCATGAGAGATAATTTTTTCTCAGACTTAAAAATATACCCTATCTATATCTGTTCCTAAAGAATTCTAGAAGTTCTTTTAC
>JACQOB010000159.1 GCA_016202745.1 Candidatus Aenigmatarchaeota archaeon
CTGCGTCCTCAAAGACAATGTTCCACTTCCCCTTGTGCTTGTTGAATATGCAATCCGGGAAGAGCATATGATGGTGCCATTGGATATTCTTTTTGTTCATTTCTTTGATTTTCTTGACGATGCCTTCAATTTTCCTATTCCTGGATGATTGAATTTTATTTGATTTCCCAAGAATCTTGTTGCCATAAAGCATTTTCACAAGTCCCTGCCCCTCCTTCATGTATCTCTTGTCAGAACAGGCAACATAAGTTTCATTCCCACTTCTGTTTTCAAGGATAAATGCATGCTTGTCGTTTATCCTGTTAAAAATGCAATCAGGTGTCAGCATATGGAAATGCCACTTCTTCCCTCTGGAATGCAGATATTTTGCCCTTTTAATGATTCCCTGTATTGTGATGTTTTCCATAATAAATATTGAAGGCCAATATAATTAATATGGCTGCTATGTTTGACTTCAGGAAGATTGAGAAGAAATGGCAGGAGAGGTGGGAGGGGGAAAAGGCTTTCGAGCCACATATCGACCACAAGAAAAAGAAGGTATTCCTCACAGTCCCCTATCCCTACACGAGCGGCCCGCTTCACATAGGCCACGGCAGGACCAACACACTCGCGGACATCTGGGCACGGCACAGGAGGATGCTGGGCTTCAATGTCCTGTGGCCGATGGCATTCCACATAAGCGGGACACCCATAGAGGCGGTTTCACGGAAGTTAGCCGATGGCGATAAGAAAACCATTGAGCTGTATAAGGAATACGTTGGATTATATGAAGATGACAAAAGGAAGATAGAAAAAACAGTTGAAAGCTTTAAAGACCCGTGGAATGTCGCCAGATATTTTGCCAATGTGATAATCAATGATTTCAGGGCGCTGGGATTCTCAATAGACTGGTCAAGGCAGTTCACCACGGGAGACCCGGAATACAACAGGTTCATCGCATGGCAGTTCGGGAGGCTGAAGCAGCTGGGCCTGATTACAAAGGGGGATCATCCGGTGCAGTACTGCCTCAAGTGCAACAACGCCGTTGGCGAGGATGACATACAGGACGGTGACAGGCTCGACACCGGCATAAAGGCCTTCACTGCCGTAAAATTCCCCTTTGAAGACGGCTTCCTTGTGGCGGCAACGCTCAGGCCTGAGACAATCCATGGCGTGACAAACATCTGGATCAACCCCAGTGGCGAATATGTGAAGGCAAGGGTTGGGAATGAGATTTATTACGTATCAGGATATGCCGCTGAGAAAATGCAGCACCAGGCAGACAATGTGAAAGTGATAAGCGCTATAAAACCGCATGACCTTCTTGGAAAGCGCGCCAAATCACCGGTTGAAAGCAGGGGGCTGCCAATCTTGCCGGCCGCATTCGTCGATCCAGGCAACGGGACCGGCATCGTGTACTCGGTCCCTGCGCACGCTCCGGCGGATTACATGGCCTTGGAAGAGCTGAAAAAAGACAGGCACTGGGAGAAGGAAGCAAAACACATCAGGCCCATTTCCGTCATAAGACTGGACGGATACGGGGACTGTCCGGCAAAAGAAGCCATTGAAAGGTCAGGCGCAAATGCCGCCGCTGAGGAAAGAATAGGAACAGCCACATCCCGGCTGTACAAGGAGGAATTCTACAATGGCACGCTGAAAGTCGGCAGGTTTTCCGGCGTCGCCATAAAAGACATCAAGAACAAGGTCAAGGACTGGCTCAAAATGGAGGGAAAGGCCCTGGATTTCTTCGAATCCGAAACGCCAGGGCTCCTTTGCAGGGACGGCGGAAGGGTGGTTGTGAAAACCATCAAGGATCAGTGGTTCATAGACTACGGAAACGCCCAATGGAAGGAAAAGGCGGCTAAGTGCCTGGCTAAAATGAAGCTGATACCGGCAGAATACAGGGGGCATTTTGAGCACACAATCGGCTGGCTGCATGAGCGGGCTGCGGCGCGCAAGAGGGGGCTCGGTACAAGGCTGCCCTGGGACACCGGATGGGTTATAGAAAGCCTTTCGGATTCCACCATTTACCCGGCATTCTATACAGCAGTGAAGGGGATAAGGGAATCCCGGCTGAAGGAAAACGAGCTAACCAGCGAATTCTTTGATTACATCTTCCTGGGAAAGGGCTCAATGAGGAAAGGGGAAAGCATCAGGAAGGAATTTGAATACTGGTACCCCGTCGATCTGAGGCACACGGCTGTTGCTCATGTCACTAACCACCTCACGTTCTACATATTCAATCATGCTGCCATCTTCCCTGAAAAATACTGGCCAAAGGCAATATCGCTCAACGAACTGCTGGTAAGGGAAGGCGCAAAGATGAGCAAGAGCAGGGGGAATGTCATACCGCTTGCTGACATCTCGGAAAAATACGGGGCTGACCTTTACAGGCTTTACATCTCTTCAGGGGCCGACCTGGATTCTGTCATAGACTGGACAGAGGAAGGCGTGAAGATGGCGCAGAGGAGGCTGGCAAGGTTCTTTGAAATGGCCTCGGGCATAATAAGGCACGGCCCAAAGAAAACAGAAGAAACCCACCTGGAGCGCTGGCTGGTGTCCAGGTTCAACAGGACGCTGAAGGAGACGGAAGGCTTGCTGGATGGATTCAGGATAAGGGAATTCTCCCAGAGGGCCTTCTTTGAGGTGATGAACGACTTTGGCCATTACCTAAGGCGGGCAGAAAAACCGCATTATGCCGTCCTGAACAATCTCCTGGGGGACTGGATTAAGGCCCTATCGCCCCTGATCCCCCACGTCTGCGAAGAGCTGTGGGAGATGTCCGGAGGGGGAAGCCTCGTCTCCCTTGAAGAGTGGCCAAAGGGAAACGAAAATCTGATATGCGAGCCTGCCGAGCGCGCTGAAGAGCTCGTCATCAGGACCGCCAGTGACATCCATGAAATAGCCAGGATAGTCGGCAGGAAACCGCAGGAGATAAAGGTCTACACAAGCCTTCCGTGGAAATACAAGGCCTACATGGAGGCGAAGGGGATGGCAGACAGGAAGGATCTGCTTAAGGCGCTGATGAAGCATGAGGATATCAAGAGATACGGCCAGGCTGCTGTGAGATATGCTGAATCCCTGAAGAAAACTGACTTCTCAAAGGAAATGCTTGACAAGGAAGGGGAATTCAAAGCCCTGAAATCAGCTGAACACTTCCTCTCCATGGAATTCGGCTGCGCGGTCTCTGTGTCCATGGCGGAAGAAAGCGGGAGCGAGAAAGCCCTGCGCGCCGAGCCTGGAAAGCCCGGAATAGAAATCATCTGAATGCGGGTGCTGTGCCGTATCGGCCAAAGAAGCAGCTTATCTTGGAAAAGAAAACACAAGGTCCTAATAATAAATGACCAAGCTCACTGCTTGAACATCTTAACGTCAATCGTTGAGACGTTCAGCTTGTTGCCCTTTTCGTCCGTGACTTCCTCCGTGTCAATCATCACTGTGTGCTTCATGTCGGTCACAAACCTGCGCCTCACAACCTCAGCCACATCTACCGCGCGGGATATTGACCTGCCCCTGGCCTTAAGGTGGATCTCCTTTGCGCCGCCGGATATCTGGGTTATCACCGCAAGGACATAGCTCATTGTGGGCTTCTTGCCGACAAAAATCACGTTGTCCTCCCTGCGGCTCCGCTGTCTCTGCTCATTGCCCGCGCCTGCCTGCCCTTGTTCGCGCCTTGCTTCGCTTTGCTGCTGTTCCGCTGCCATACAAATCACTCCTTACAGTTATAGGTTACGCTAGCTGTCACTAAGGATATATTCCTGGGCAAGACATTTAAACCTTTTTGTAAAGGGCTTAGTGGAAGGCGCGACCGCACCAATTGGATCGTGGTAGCCTCCCTTTTCGGTTAAGCCTTCGTGTGCCACAGCACACGAGATGTGGCACATCTCTCGTGGACAAGCCACGAGATTTTGTAAAAGGCTTAAGCCTTTACCACAAACGAGAACTTCAGCGGCGCCATGGTAGGCTCGCCATCTTCATGCACAGGAACCCAGCGCGACTCGTCGCCGTCTATGACGCTTACCATCACCGCTATGTCCCTGGCGTACTGCACCTCGCATTCTGTCTTCTGCCCCCTCGCGGAAAACACCTCCTCCACCTTCACCTCAGCTGATACCACAAGGCTTTCCGTGGCGTATTTTTCTGAAACAGGGACAGAATTCAGCACATTGCTTTCCTGCAGCTTCTTCCTTATCTCCTCCTCAGCGCCCAGGTAATTTGTCCTTGCCATGCCAGTGAAAATATCCTCGCAGCTCTGCCCGCCCGGGCCCTCAAACTTGGCTGGATAGGCGCTGAGTATCCTGCCAGCCTCCTCCCCAGCCATTGGCCCGAATTCCGCATTGATCCTTTTGGCCTACCTGAACAATTCCAGGTAGGGGTAGGAAAAGCTGTCCTGCAGGCTGGCCGTCCTCTCCAGCAGGACGTTTGTGCTGCCATCCTGGCTGCCTTTCTGAATGCTCATCCTGGAATCAGGCATGGCTGAGACCGAAAAGGAGCTGCCAGTGAACTCGGAAACAAGGACAGGGGAGTAAACTGGAAGCCTGACGGAATAATCATTCAGGAAGCGGAAGCCTTTCTCCCTGTATTTCCCCAGCCATGCCGCAACTGATTTCCCCAGCGAGGCCTTCAGCTCATCCTCCGATGGGGAGACGTCGCTTCCATTATGCCATATGGCATACGAACCTTCGCCGGCCTGGAAGGATTTGCCCGCCGGGATGGCATCCCAGCCGCCCTGCATCCCCGTGTCGTGCATAGCCTGGTATGCCGAGAACCTTAAGGCGGAGCCCATGTAAACACCGGCAGCAGCAAGGGCGTTGCCCATTGTATACGCTTCAGTCCGCAATTCAATGTTCGTTATCTCACCCCTGACCGGCTGGAAAAAAATCTGGACAAAAGGCATTATAATAACAAACACCACCATAATCAGCGCCGAACCCATCACCAGGATGCCCATCCCCTTCATGAGATACCAGCCCTCCCCTTCCTGCCGCCCGGCAGGGCAATGTCGGTGTATTCCCCGCCGGAGAAATCGCCATACTCCTTCACGGCTGTCCCGTTGTCATCATAAACCTGCAGGCTCCTGCCCATTTTCCCCAGCGTCTGCGTGACAGCTGCGTCGTTCACCTCCGCTATCTCCAGCATTCCTATTATTTCAGCATGTGCCCTTTGGCCTGCCCTGGAAGCCATCAGGGCAACAATCCCGCTCCCTGCATCCTCCTGCGCCACTGTCAGCTCCACCCTTGCGTTTATCTCCACCAGCGACTGCAGCAGGGAGAATGTCACAAGTATGGAAACCGAGCCAACTATTGCCGCGACCACAATTGCCAGGGCAGCCAGTTCAACCTCTGTCACACCATCACCTCTTTATGTCAGGGTACTGCAAATTCGATTTTTTCACAATCATCTCGCCAGCATGGATGCCATCGGCTGTCTTGACCGGGACAAATATCCTGTGCCCGCGCCCCCCGCCAATGCCCCCCGCTTTCCACTCCTTCCCGCTTTCCAGATCCTTTACAGACCAGGACGCGGCTGCCAGGCCACAATCGCCGGCCTGCGCGCCACCGCGGCCTTCCAGGAACGACTCCTCAATGACGCCGTCCTTCGAGATGCAGCTGTAGTAAAGGTGCGCCAGGTCAACGGCTTCCATGTCCTGCTTCACCGTGCCCACCCTTGCCGCGACTGCAACCATGCCAACAAGGAGGAAGAATATCAGCGTGAACGCAGCGACAACCATGATGACGGCTATGGTGTATGTTATCTCCTCAACCTGGCCCTTCAGCATGTGACAACCTCCGCCACCTGCCTTGCGTCGCTTTTCACGACGCAGACCCTGCCCACATCCTCAATCCTGAATTCCTGTGGAGCCCTTTGCTCATTGGTTGGCGAAAGCAGGTCGCCATATGCCAGGACGAAGGCAGACCTTGTTGCTTCGCCGCGCAAGGAATTTCTCACACCAACGATTGGGTCCCCTGTCCTAATGGAATCCCCTTCTTTTCTATAAACCCTGGCAACAATCCCGCCAGCGTCCGATTTGACCTGATTCACAACCCCCTTGGCCGTTACTTCTGCTATTGTCTTGCCGCTGCTTACGCTATCCCCCTCCTTGACAAGCATCCTTGTTATCTGGGCTTCCTGCATCCCCTCCCAGAGGAACCTCACGTCGGTAACCGTGCCCCCGGAAACTGTTACAAAGATGGATTTTGGGTTATTCTTTTCAAGGTACACAGTGAACTGCTTGTCCGAGCTTATCATCACCCTCCCGGACTCCATTGAGGAAAGCGCGTTGATGTGTATCGCTATGGAGTGCGCAAGCCTCAGCGCCTCCACCTCAGGGGAGTCCTGCCCGCCCACCAGCCTTGTCCCGAAGGCTATTGCAAGGACTGCAATCAGTATCCCGAGTATGAGCAGGAACTGTTCGCTCGTGCCCCTCATCTGACCCCTCCTTGCTGGCACATTTCAGGCTCCACTGTTGTGATCAAATAGGAAACCGACCCTGGTTCCTTGTGGAAGTTCAGGCAAAGCGCCTGCACCTTATCCTTCACACCCCGGAGAGGCTCCCCGGCATAAACAAACTGGTAATCGGCGCTGTAATAGACCTGCGCGTTTATGTTCGCCAGCGCCAGCTTCGCCTCGTCTGAATATGAAAGCGCGCTGTCGCCTACCCAGGGAATAAGGGTCCACTTGCTCTTGAAGCTGGGCGTCGCAATGAAGCAGCCCTTCACTTTCCCGCACCTGGCGCAGTCCTGCAGGCACTGCTCCTCGTCGCCCCTGAAGCCCCGGTCCTCGCATGCATCCACGCACTCGTCCACGCCGCCAAACGCTATCCGGTTAACGCAGGACCCTGCAATGACAAGCGGAACCCTGAAGTCATCCTGTCCCAGAAGCCCCTTCGCGAACCTCGTACCCCCAATCGCATCCAGCTGGTTGAGCGTGCTGGTCCAGCATACGGGCGCTAACTGGCCCGGTATGAGCCTCGTGAAAAGCACCACAAGGACCGCCAGGGAAACGATGGCGACAAAAGCCATCACTATGGTCCTCATGGAGATTGTCTGGCCCTTTCTTCTTGGTTCCTTGATCCTACTGGTTAATTTGCGAAGGCCGGCTGGACTCAAAGTCCGGCTTCGTTCAATTGCCTCAGGCCGGCAGTCTAACATGCCGGCAGTTAAGCCCTTCTTGCCGATATTGTCTAACTTACGAAGTCCGGCTAGGTGATATTGGCTAATGCCGGCAGTCAAGAAGCGCGCCATGGATTATATTTCGCGGGTGAAGATATATTATTGCTTAGCCGCCTCCCCTCCCGAAAAGCAGGCCCATGATAATGACCAGGCCAATCATGCTCAGCGCTATCCCGAGCACCATCGTCAGGACTTCCCATGCGCTGAGCGGCAGCCCCTGCCCCTTGAGTCTTCCCACCATATCACCCAATTCCGTTAAGCTTTGTGACCACATAGTACAGCAGCAGGGCTATCACCGCTATCGCGAACGCAATGAACGCCATGGTTTCTATCAGCCCTTTCATAATTTCCAACTTTTCTGACTGTCAAATCATGCGGCTGTGCCGGGCCAGGCGCCTATGTTGCCTATATATGATGATCCGAAGGCTAAGAAAGCCGAGCCAGCCAGTATGCCATATGCAGTCCCGCCAGTCGCACCGCCGACTGCGGCACCAACGCTTACCATCGTTCCGCTTACTGAAATGTAATTGTCAAGCCCTGCTAAGGCTTTCTTAAAACCACCCCTCTCATCAAAGCAATAATTATTTTCTCCTTCATTAAGGCCATCAGCTGTTGTCCTGAGCTTCTTGATGTCTCTTATCACAAGCCCGTCTGTATTACAGTTGCTTAGCGAATATGCGTCTATATAACCGTCATAATTGGAATCTATCAGGACTCCGCTGTAAAATCCTTCCGGAATCTTGTGGCGGATACCTGCGCTGAAGAACAAATGGTCTGGAATATTGTCTGTTTCAGCGTTTAGCGCTCCATCATCCTGCGGCTTAATATAGCTGTCTTGAATGGAGAAGTGAGAAAGATAGTTGTTGTATCCTTTGTTATTAAACCTTTCAATGATGTTCTTTATTTGCATGCCTTGTATCTCGTCAAAAGAGTTGAACGAGTCCACGCCTATATAATTGAGGTAGCTGATTATCTCGCACCTCGGCTCACTGTAACCGGTTGTTTCTGTATCGGTGCCTACATTCCCCGAACATGTCTCCGTTCCTGCAGTCTTGTAACCGTATGTTCCGCAGAATATATTAGAGCTTGGTACCACATCCATCGACTCTATCTTGCAGGGGGATGCAAAATGGGCGATGGCATCATCCCTGGAGTTGAAGACCCCAACACTGCGCTGCATTGCAATCGGTTTCCCTGCCAATTGGAGGAGCGGGAAATCCCCGGGACCTTCATAGGGCGTTTTCAGCACAAGCTTGCCTGGCCTTTCCTCATATTTACCTGTCACACTCTCATAGAATGCAAGTCCCAAGGCGACGGCTTCCACGGTAACACCATTTGCAAGCCTTATTTTCTTGATTCCACTTGCCGCTGCTTTCGTGAGAAAATCCTTAATGACAGTATTCTTCACTGCATCCTTTATGTCCGATATCGTTGCCGTTTCCACTGCAGTTATTGCGCCAGCCTCCCCGAATTCGGCTATAACAGTCTTTGTTGTCTGCGCAACTGCCTTCGTCTTGCCTACTGGAATGGGTATGAGCCCTATCGTCAGGGCAAGCAAGTGCAACTTCAGGTTGTATGGCTTGGTCCATGTATTCTCATCTGCAGGAAAAGCCTGCCAGTATGTCAGGTATTTAGGATCGCCAAACTGGTTTATCCACTGGAGTCTTTGGCCTCCATCAACCTTCTGCGGCAGCCAGAAGTTCTTCACCGTGCATTTGGTGCCGCCGGCTGCGTCCTGGCAGGTGACGGCAGGCTTCGCAGTCCTGAGCGTTGCCTCGTCAAGCTTCACTCCCCCGCCCTTGAATGAGGTCAGGCACCTGCTGTTTGCGTCCCGCCCGGCCACGCTGTTTATGGCGCACGCAAGGGCATCAGTGGACTCCCTGGCCACCTTCAGGTTGAACGCCTCGTCCACGTCCGCGTAAAAGCCGAAGAACTGCAGCACCTCTGGGAACTTGGCAAACCCTATGACAAGTATAAAGAAGAGGAACACGACAAGCATCAGGCCTATCATCTCGTTCATCATCAGCTCGGGCATGATATCTATTTGAACAGGGAAGAATAAATCTATATTGATGGCACTGGAGATATTCTACACGCTTGGAAGCGTCATTTTGGTCAGCCTTTTGTCATTGATAGGGATAGTGACCCTGGCCGTAAGGGACAGGACGCTGAGGAAATTCCTCCTGCTGTTTGTCAGCTTCTCCGCCGGCGCGCTGCTGGGCGACGCATTCATCCACCTGATACCCGAGGCGGTGGAATCAGCAGGCTTCACGGTGGAGGTTTCCATGTACATCCTGCTTGGGATAGTTGTCTCCTTTGCGGTGGAGAAGGTGATACACTGGAAGCACTGCCACCACCCGGGATTCGGCCGGCAGACAATAGGCGTGCTGACAGGCCATGGGACAGGCGACAAACACCACGTGGCCTACATGAACCTCTTCGGCGACGGC
>JACQOB010000162.1 GCA_016202745.1 Candidatus Aenigmatarchaeota archaeon
GTGCTGCCATTATCATGGACAAATCGACAGGGGGACGCCCCATCCGGGGACGTGTCGATAGAAAAATAAGCGCGCAAAGAGCGAGTCGGCGCTGCCCCAAGCGAAGCGAGACTTTTCCCAGCGCTAAACAAAAACGGCAGGCACCATATATATCTCCTACAATCCTGCCTCATACCTCCCTTACGTCGCTGGCATTCCTCCTCCTATTCCTCCTCGCCATGGCTTCTGTATCCGCGCTCACATCCTCTGAGGTGGGAGTGACAAGAATCACAAGCGCCTCTGCCCAGATAAACTGGATGACGGATGAGCCATCCACTGGCCGCGTCCGTTTTGGCACAACGGCCTCGCTTGGGTTGAGCGCAGTCCACCAAGAGCAGCGCACCAACCACAGCATCCTGCTCACCGGGCTGGACACAGACACCGTCTACTTCTTCGAGCTGGTTTCCCAAACGAGCGGGGCAGAAGCAGTGGATGACAACAATGGCTCAAAATACTCCTTCAGAACAGAGGATACCATCCCCCCTCCCAAAGTGGAGAATGTGCGGGAGTCCTCCAAGACTTCCAGTTCCATCATCCTGACGTGGGATGCTTCGGGGACCAACGACACATCTTATTATTTGGTGTATGAATCCGGAGCGCTCCTTGGCAATGTGTCTGCTGCCATGCCTCTTCTGTTCAACCACAGCTCTCTTGTCCCCGGGCAGGCATATTCCTACAAGGTGAGGGCGGTGGACACGTCCGGAAACCAGGGCCAGCTCTCTGACTCGTTCATCACCTCAGCAGCAGGCGAGGATACAACCCCGCCAAGCATCAGCACCGTCGAGTACCAGAATGCCACCAACACCCAAATTACCGTTGTGTTCACCACGGATGAAAATGCGACAGCTGAAATCCGCTATGGGGAGACGACCCTTGCCACAGTCGAGAAAAATGACGCATTTTTGACCGGGCATGCGCTGAAACTCACCAACCTCAGGAAAAACGCCACTTACTCCTACATTCTCATCTCGTGCGATGCATCGAGAAATTGCGCAAATATCAGCTCACTATTCTCAGCCGGGAGGGATGTTACTGCGCCATTCATCAACGTCACCCTGCCAAGATTCATCAACAAAGTGGTTGTGGACATTATCGGAAGCACCGAGCCATTCTCTGAAATCTCGCTCTTCGTCAACAATCTCAACCTGCCTTTGAGGGTACTGGGGAGCAGCGAGACAGGGGGGCAGGGGCGCATCGCGCTCAGAGGAATAACGCTCAGGAAGGACAACGTCATCAAGATTACGGCAAGAGACAAGGCGGGAAACACCAACCAGCAGCTCTTTGATGTCTCTGTTGATGTTGATGAGCCTGTCGTTGCGTTCAATGACCTCCCAAATATCACATCCCGCAAGAACCTCACTATTGCGGGAAGCGTCAATGAGCCGGTAATAATCAGGGTGTTTGTGCGCCCCTTAACCAATGAGAGGGAAACTCAGCCGGGCACAGTCACAGGATTCAGGAATGCGTCCATTGGGGAGAACTCTGTCGCACTGGCATGGAACAGGGTGGGGGACAATGATTTCAGCCATTATATCCTAAGGAGAGGGGATGTTGGAGCCATCGCCGTGCTGCAGCCATCAACCTATACAAGCTATACGGACATCCTCGTCGATGCCGGCAAGCAATACACCTACACTCTTTCTTACATGAACAAGTTCGGGAATGAAGGCAACGAATCTGCCCCTCTCACCGTGAGGCTCCCTTCAACAGGAATCATCACCGGCATCAAGCCGCAGGCGGCAAATATCATCCAGGACTTCCGCAATCCGAACACAGAGATTAACGCCAGCGGCGACTTCACCATGGGAGTGATGCTGGGCAGCAATGGAGCAGTGCCGGGCAATAATGAAGACATCTATGAGGTGAAGATTGAAGTCACTGACCTTGCAGGCAACAGGGTCACTCAAACAAGGCACGTGCAACTGGACACCAAAATACCGGATATAAGAATAATCTCTCCTCCGAACAACGCAGTGGTGTTTGAGAATTATGCCAATGAGATTAACATCGAGGGCAAGACCGAGCCGGGAGCAAGGGTGCATCTCTTTGTGGGCCGAACACCTTTCAATGACCAAAACCTCAGCTTTGATATCTCCGGCTTGAAGAAAGAGATTGAAAGCATTGGGGAGAACTCCCTTGATGCAGACTGCAACGCGATAGTCCGCTCCAGGAA
>JACQOB010000160.1 GCA_016202745.1 Candidatus Aenigmatarchaeota archaeon
ATGGCAAATGGGCCTATCCCGGCAAACATCACCAATACAGTCTCCCCTGGCTTCACCTGGCCCGCAATCCTCTGCCTCTCTGTTGATTCCCTCGGGGAGAAATAGGCTTTCCTGACGTCCAGCTTCAGCTGGTATCCATATTCCCTGTGAATTGTCACTGTCTCTTTTCCATGGATTACCTTCAGCCTCCTAAGCCTGTATTTGCCAGACCTTTCGCCCGCCTTCATGCATATGGTCTTCACGTGCCTGTGCGTTTTCAGTATGGACTCGATCACCTTCCTGTTGTCATGCCCCTTTTCCGGCATCTCCACTATCGCGATGTCCCCAATGATGTCAATGCCGGCCATATACCAATATTTAACCGCTGCCCTAATTATTATTCATGAGGTTCGCTGTTCTTGGAGACCTTCACGGGAACCCGCCAAAGGTCATCGTCAGGAATGCCGATGCCATAATAGCCCCGGGGGACTTCTGCAACGCCGGGGAGATAAGGGGATACGCCTTCAGGGCAATAAGCGAGCGCGCGGGGGGGAAAAGGAATGTCCAGTGGCATGACCTGGCCGGCAAGAGGAAGGCGGAGAAGCTGGTGCTTGACTCCGTCAGGAGCGGCAGGGATGTCCTGGAGAAGCTGAATTCTCTCGACAAGCCCGTATATATTGTCCCTGGTAACAGCGATACCGCCGGCGGGAAGAAGGCGGGCCCTGTCCTTGCAAGGAGCTATTTTGAAGAGATGATAAAGGGCCTGAGGAACATCAGGAACTGCTATTGCAGGCTGGTGGATATCGGGGACTACATTGTCATAGGCTACGGCATAACAGACTGGCCTGAGAAGCCTCCCGCCTCCTTCAGGAAGACCGTAAACAGGGAAACGCTGAAGGTGATGGGATATTTCTACAAGACCGTCAGGAGGGAGCAGGAGGGACTTTTCCGCAGGGCAGGGAAGACGGGCAAGCCGGTTATATACATATCGCACAACATGCCCTACAAGACCCACCTGGACGTCGTGAGGGACAAGTCCTCGCCGCGGCACGGCCAGCACGTCGGGTCCGTGATCGTAAGGGAGATGGTTGAGAAATACCAGCCGCTCGTCATGGCAGGGGGTCACATGCACGAGCATTTCGGGATGGCCAAGATTGGCAGGACTGTCTGCATAAATGCGGGGGTGTGGCCCAAGAATGTCCTGCTGGAGGTTGAGGGGAATAAGATAAAGGACCTGGATTTCATTTTAGGGGAAAAGCCTTCACGTCAGAGTAGGAGGGGCCCTTAGCCGACAGCTGGCTCTTCTTCAGCTTTATTGACTTCACCCCAATCCAGCCTATTTCCACGTCCTTCAGCTTTTCTATCTCCCTCAGAATTATGTGCCTGTCCTTTCCGGATCTTACACGCCCAATCGTCAGGTGGGGGCTGGGCTTGTAGTCATCTTTCCTTATGTAATCCAGTTCTGCATTCAGCTTCTCAATTATTTCCACCAGCCTTTCCTTCCCCTCTGTAATTCCAAGCCAGAGGACCCTGACATGGTTCCCACTGCCGAAGAAGCCAAACCCCTTGATTTCAGCCTTGAAATTTTCAATGTCCCTGACAATCCCTTCAACCTTCCTTTCTATTTCAGGCACCAGGCTGTCGTCCACCTCCCCGAGGAATTTCAGCGTGAGGTGAAGGCTCCAGGGCTCAACGTATTTCACGTCAAAGCCCCACCTTCCCAGCTCTGCCTCCATTTCGCCTATTCTCTTCTCTATTGCCTTCGGCAGGTCTATCGCGATGAAAAGCCTCATGGGAACCATATATTTGATTGTATGGCAATATTATATGCATGGACAGGAGGCCCTTATCCCTGGTGGTCATTGTTTTTGCGGTTTCCCACATGTATCTTGTGTTTGGCTATCCAGAGCCCGAGCTGAAACGCATTGAAGCAGGCTGGTACGAGCCAATTGACCTGGCGCAGTGCAGGCCGGGCGAGGTGCGCACCTTCATCCGGGGGGACCTGTCAGAAAGCGCCATGACGCTCGGCAGGCAGCTGGACATTTGCGTTGTGGAATACGTCCGGGGGACTGAACTGGGATACGTGCTGTATGAGTGCGGCATTCCTGCAAACAGGGGGTCAGTGCAGGCTTCTAATATTGATGCCGGCCAGTGCTACGAAACAGGAAGGGGGTCATTCTGCGGCCTTGGGAGGGAGGAGCTTAACTAAAAGCTGGCATCCCAAGGCATCCGATAAGCTTATAAATCTTCTGCTCTTTTATAGTGATACTATGGCAACATTTATAACAGAATCTGTAAGAAGGGTGGATAGGGTAAAACAAGATATGATCCTATACTTTGGAATTGGATCAATAACACTCCCCTTTAATCGAACGGACAATGATTTTTACAGACTATTTGAACAGGGAGATGTTGATGTTGTGTATAAGTCAGACGGTAAATGTGGAGACAGATACCTGGCCGTCATTCACAATAACGAAATGGTCTATCCAAAATGAAGTGACCACTCCACCACCGAAAAGCTTTTAAATACACCCTACAAGTTCTTTTCCCGCAGGAAGTTCCAAATGAAACGGAAATTGCTTCCACACGAAACCAGGCTTGGGTGCCGGCCTGCGTTGTATGCGGATAGTCGGCCTGCGAGCTCATGTGAAACACATAACGGTGTTATAATGATTGCTGAAAGATACGCACAGATGTTCAGGTGGAAAGAAAACCCCTTCACTTTCAGCATAATACCGTCGCTTTTTGTCGGCTACGAGGAGCAGCAAAGGGATATCCTCGCGTCAATTGAATCCGGAAGCAAATTCTCGATGATAACCGGCCCTACAGGGTCAGGCAAGACTACCATGCTCAGGTTCCTTGAGACGAAGGCAGGGGGCACAATTGTAAAATACCTGCCAAAGCCTCCCAGGAATGCCGAGGACTGGATAGAGGTGTTCAGGGACATCGCGAAGCCGAGGGTCGGGCTTTTCGGCGGCGGCCTTAACATATACAACCTCCCGGAAAGGGTGAACAAAAGGCTCGGGAAGGACAGCAGGTGCTGCATTTTCATAGACGAGTGCCATGAGGCCACGCAGGAAAGCCTGGAATGGATGCGAACGCTGACCGACCAGATGAACAACCTGTCCATCATAATGGCTGGGCTTCCCGTGTTCGAGGAGAAGATGAAATCAAGCCTGGAAACGCTGCTGAGAAGGATAGGGTCCAGGATTGCGCTGTCAAACCTCACAAGATTCGAGGTCAGGGAAATGATAAAGAGGCGCATTGAGCACCACGGAGGGGACGACATCAAGCCCTTCACCCCGGAGGCGCTGGACTATGTATATGAAAGGACAGCAGGCTTCCCCAGGGACGTCATAGGCCTGTGCAACGGGCTTGTGCTGAAGGCTATTGAGAGGAACATATCAACGATAGACACGGACTTCATAGAGGCAACGCAGTCCGCGCCCCCTAAGGCCGCAGCGGACAGGATAAGGGAGCTGCCAAGGAAGCAGCTGTCGATACTGGACGTGCTGGCGGAAGGCGACATGACGCCCAAGGAGGTTGCCCAGAAGCTTACGGCGGGTGAATACAAGACCAGGATTACCGCCATCCGGGCTGTCAACAACCTGCTCAAGAGGCTGATGGACGAGGGGCTTGTGGAAAGGAAAAGCTTAGGCAGGAGCTACAAATACGGCCCGTCATTCCTCGCAAAAACGCTAATGGTAAAAGCTTAAATACCAAGATAGTAAATATATCTAAGGCAAACAGGCTTTCAGTTTACAGCAATATCCGGGAGGTTATGCTATGGAAGTTGAGAGGGTAAGGGCGAGAAGGCTTATCGGCAAGATACTGGTTTCTGAGGAGACGGGAAAGAAATTCGGGGTCATTGGCGATGTGGATTTTGTTGCGGAGTCGGGTGAGCTGCTTAACCTCATACTGTCAGAGAGGACAACTCACACAACCACCCTGAAGCTCCAGAAGGACGAGAAGCAGAGGCTGCTGATACCGTTCTCCGCTGTGAAATCAGTGGGCGACTTCGTGATCGTTTCCGAAAAAGAGATCATTTAAGTGATTCTGCTTTTATTTTGTCCCTGTCCAAATCTTATTATGCGCATCTGGATCGAAAGCCCGTATGATTTCGCGAAGATAGAAAGGATGGTCAGGAAAAGCGGCATTAAAGTGAGCAGGACAAGGCCTGATTTTGTCATTGCATACGGCGGGGATGGCACAATACTCATTGCGGAGAGGAAATACCCTGGCGTCCCCAAGATACCCATACCGAAAAGCAGGATATGCGGCAAGTGCTTTAATTATTCTGCTGGGAATCTCCCCCTTGTCCTTGAGAAGCTGAAAAAGAAAGAATACACCATACAGAAAGAGACAAAGGTTGAAGGAATCTACAGGAATAAAAAAATTATTGGCCTGAATGAGATACAGATAAGGAACAGGAAGCCCAATGTTGCCTTGAGGTTTTCTCTCAAATCAGGCAGCGTCAATTATAAAATGGTTATAGGGGACGGCCTTGTTGCTTCAACGCCCTACGGCTCCACTGCATATTACAGGGCAATGGGCTATGACCCTTTTGCCCATGGCATCCGGATAGGACTGAACAACTGCATGCCCAAATCGGAGCCTATTGAAATAAGAAAAATTGCAAAGGTGAAAATCCTCAGGGAGGAAGGTGTCTTATTGGCGGACAATAACGACAAATTCATTTCCTTGGAACCTGGTTCTGTTGTGACAATAAGGCAATCAAAAGAGAAGGCGAGGTTTGCGAAGATACTCTAAATTTCTGGGTTTAATGTTGCAGCACCTACAACAACCAATCCGTCAGCCTTCTTCCTCCCGCTTGCAGGCCAGTATGATGTGAAGGTGAACGTGCTGGTGGCCGTGAATTCGACTTCCTTTTCATTCCCCGGCAGTATTGTCCCAGTGTTGAAGAAATTGCTCCTCATGTCAAGCCCGCCGTAATAGACACCTGAAGATCTCACCTTGAATAATATCTTGACACTATCTCCCTTGTTTACTATGAATGGCCCTGATGGATAAAATCCATTATCATCAGCCTCTATTGTGAATGATTTTACATTGGCCTGTGTCTGATTGGTCTGGTTCTGATTTGGCAAAGGCGCGCAGGGATCCCTGATGTATTGTATCTCAATGCATTGCCCGTTGACCGAGGCGTATTTTTCATATTCAGTTCCGTCGGGGCAGACGCCCTTGGCGCATGTTTCTTCCTCTTCCATGGCTTCTATCTCTGTATCAACATTGTTCTTTTCCTCTGTGCTGGGTTTGCCAAGCTCATCGAATATGTTCCTCTCATTCGCCTTGGTCTGCCTGCCGCCTGTCACTGTCACTTTCTTGTCAGCAGATATCTCCGCATCCACATCTGCCTTTGAATTCGTGATTATCACAGGCCTCAAAACATACCTGTTAATTGGCCTGTAACTTTGGCGTGAGGAGCCTGCACTGACAAAATGGAGAGACCTGTCCAGGTCAAAGTCAAGGTTTGTGTAGCTTGTCTTCCCCCCTTCAACAACAACATCCGCTTCCAGCAGCAGCTTTGATGAAGGGACTTTGACTTCATGCCTCACATTGGCAACATCCGTCGGGCTATCATCGCGGACAAAATATGCTGACTTTATCCCGAGCCTTACGTGCCTGTAAGTGCCTTCCGGGACAGTTGTCTGCCCTATCAATTGCTCAGCATTCTGCAGGCCCAGAAGGTCAACTGTCTGCTCCTCTGTGCTCACTGTGAACCACTTGTCCGCAGGGTGGTCATGCAGCTCCACTGAATTGATGGTAATGGAAAGTGATGATTCATACTCAAGATCGCTAATCTGCAGAGGGGCGTCCTTTATCGTGACGATTACATTGCCCTGACCTGAGCCTGGCGGCGGGCCTGTCCATGTGCACCCGCTGACTGCTATTACAACTCCAAGAAGGACAGGCAGGAGGAAGAATTTCATGTCAATCTGCCTGATTTTTGTTTTGTTAGTATAAATAACTCAGCCTATTGTTCGGCTGGCGCCTGCCCGAAGCTTATCACTATTATGTCGCCGTCCTTCGGGAGGTAATTGATCCACTTCTCCAGGGGATTGTCATTGAGGGTGGCGGAGACAGAACCTGCCTCGCCGCTGAGCTGGCATATGTCGCCGTCCTTGTAATTCATTATGGATGTCTCGGAAAATGCGATGCCCATGTGCTCCAGGAACCTGCCTATCGTGTGGGCCTCCGGGGAATTCCTTACGTTGCCTTCTGTGTGTATTACGCCGTTCCCGTCGCTGTTAACCAGGCTCCGCTGGTTCGTCACACTGTCGTGCGTGTGCAGTTCGGAAGGGCCTATCTGGCCATTCAGCGGGGCCCCGGGCAGGTTCTGCTCAACCCCGCAGAGGACAATGTCAAGGTCGGCATGCTGGTGGGTGAAGCCGTCCGGGAAGGCGAGCGCCTGCTCCCTTATGTAATCCATGTCAACCGAATTGCCAGTCACGGGGGAAGTGAAGAAGCCATAACCGCCGTACCCTATGCCGGCTACGATCAGGATGAAGACAAGCCAGGTGAGAATCCTGCCTTTCCTCTTCGCCTTGTCCTGCTTGTCGGCCTCCTGCTTCCTGCCTTCCTTCCTCTCCTCGCGCCTGAGTTCCTTCATGTCGTGCCTGCTGAGCTTCATAAGAATCCCTTTGTTGGAATAATTGTTCCGGGGGTTTAAAAATGGGAGTGGATGGCTGCCAGCTCACAAATCCGTACAGTTACATCCTCTGTTTGTTATCTCACAGGAAAGGCCAAACCCTGTCGCGCCTGTAAGGTTGGCCTGCTGCAGGCTCCCGCAAACCATCTGCTGCCTTAAACCTCTGGGGAGATTGAATAGGAATTCATTTGTCTGGTCCATAAAACTGCCCAGGCTGGTGAGAATACCGTTTACTGTTTCTGTAAGACCGTCTAAAGCAACCTCCAGCAATGATATTCTTGCCGTATTTGACTCTGTCTGGTTTCTCAGAATTTCATTCTCCTGCATGAGATTGTCTATCTGTCCCTGCTGGCTCGCCGTAAGATTTTCAAGGGCTTCCAGCCTTTCCTCTACGTCGCCTATGGGTGGCGGCTGGGTAATATTCAATAAGAACTCAGATGGATCCAAGGCAACGTTGCTTATTCTGACTTCATCTATGATGCCGTTCCAAAAACCAAAAAGGCTTGGGTCTCCCTGCTGGCCTGTTATGAACCCTATTTGCAGCGGTTCGCTACCTGTTCTTGGAAATATATTTTGTGCAGCTGAAGCGTCAAGGTTGCCGTCTATGTAAAGTTTTACATCGCTGCCATCCCAGGTGACGGCTACGTGATGGAGTGTATTATCATTTAAAAGGATATTACTGAACAAGTCTTGTACATTTGCCCCGTTGCTGAATGCAGCCCTAAGCCTGGTGCCGCTAATATCCAGCCCGAAGAAATAGCTCCACTCTGAAAGTGTGCGAGGATTACTGCCCTTGAAAATGATGGAACCGTCTCTCTGCCCAGGTGTCTTTATCCAGGCTTCCAGAGTGCCCTGATTGACCAAATCCAGGCTGTTGCTGTCATTGACCAAAACAAATTCGCTGATGTCATCGAAACTTAAGCAGTTCCCGGAAACACAGTCAGTTGTCCAGCTTGCACCGTTTATTGTCCCGTCGTTCTTATTGGCAGTCTCATCATGTGCTATATTTCCCGTGCTTTCATCAAAATGCCAGAATGCAGCCGTTGGAGATGTGGGTTCAGCGGAGGTGATAATAAAGTTGTCATAATCCACGTGAGCAATGCCGTTATGTCCAGTCCTTGTTTCAATCCCTACCATATGCGGTGACAGCAGTTGGGTTGTGGTATGAGACCAAATTGTACCGTTTGGGTTTGTTATGTGGATGGTAGCCGTTGTGTCAGCAAACTCAATTCTTACATGATATAAACCAAACATATTCCCGACCTCACTTTCGCCATTCCAAAAGCCTATGTCACAAGTAGTTGCAAAGCCAGGTGGATTATAGGCATCGACATCCCTGCACCTAAGATCAAGAGGTATGTCGTCCACCCATATCCTGCTGAGTCTGTTGCCATCTCCAGACACATAATCGATGTCGTATTCAAGCGCTTCACCGGGGGCGAACTGGTGCTGTATCAGCCTAAACAGTACGCTTCTGTCCGCAGGCACCGTCTGTGCCGTATGGTAATTCTCGCTTAAGTTGTCCAGAAAGTGCTCTGTAACGAAGCCCGCACCTGTCCCCTGGTGTTCAACTCACTTCCTGGGATCTAAGCCGCCAGAAAAATCATCATAAACAAAAGTGGCGGCATGAGCTTCGGCAGAAGTCATCAGAATTGCCAGAAATGTTAGTATGATCAAGGA
>JACQOB010000164.1 GCA_016202745.1 Candidatus Aenigmatarchaeota archaeon
ATTTACTATCAATAAGTTGAATATATTGAAAGTATTGGGGAAAACATGGCATTACCACAATATGCAATAGAAGTGAGGCGGGCGCTTGCCAGTGCAGGCGTCTCCCTGACTGACGCGGCAGAAGGGGCGAAGGTGGGGAGGCATTTCCTGCAGGCGCTGTACACTGGCACGGTTAAAAACCTTGACAGAACACTGCTTGGAGAGAGGAAAAGGGTGTACAGCTACTTCAAGGAGAGGCATGGGTTAGAGATAAGCAGCCTGTATTCGCCATACTTTGAGCCAATCTCCGAGAGGGATGCGCCGAGGGTCCAGCTGTGGAAGGTTTATGTCGATAGGTATGACGGGAGCCTGGACAAGCTCTCCAGGAAGTCAGGCGTTTCCACGAACTCAATATCCGACTTCCTTCACGGGAAGACAACCATGTTCAGGTCACATGTGGAGCAGAGGATATACAAGGCAACCGGTCTGCAGTGCTTCAACCCGGAAGGCGCATACGGGAATGTGGATTCAGGAAGGGATGCCTCCAGAAAACCAGCGGACCCAAGGGCGTCGGCAGACATGATGAGAAGCGGCCTGAGGCGGTATATCAATGATAGGCACAGCGGAATTGCAGCACGTTTCGCAAGATCTGTTGGCATAGGCAGGAGCACTGTCACGGACTTCCTGAACGGCAGGTCCAGCACATTCAAGGGCTACGTAATGCGCAAGATTCATGCCGCAACAGGGCTGGATGTCTTCAACCCGGATGCGTATTATCATGAAGCCGGGGCCGCAGTAATGGAGGAGGGAATAATCGGGAAGCCTGCGGCATCAGGGACAGGCGCTGGCCCGGCCGCCTTTTCAGCGGACGACCTTGCCGAGCATGCGGGTGACCTGTTCTATTCAATGTCCAGGGCGTTGGAAATGATCAGGAACAACCCGGAGGCAAGGAGCAGGTTCAGGGAAATGGTTCCAGGCGGCGATGTGGGGAAAGTTACCGCGTATATCAAAAACATGTACACGGACAAGGATGACATACTGCTGGATTCGAAACTGACACCCTTGCCGAAGAGGGGAGGGAGATGACATGCAAAGAGAAATAACGCCGGCCATAGACAGGAGGAACATAGAGTACATCATTAGGCAGCTTGGAAGCATGTACAACCCGCTTGAATCCGCAAGGGAGTACATCTCCAACGGCATAGACAATTACCTGAAGGGTGTTGCCCCAAAGATAAGGATTGGCATCTATGTTGACAGGGTGAAAAGAGAAATCGCGATCATTGACAACGGCCCGGGGATGAGTTATGAAAAACTGGACAGCCTGCCGGAAAGGATAGGCGCATCTGACAAAAGGGACATTATCGAGACCATAGGAAATAAGGGGCTGGGGATACTTGGCTTCATCTCCATGGGGGACAGCCCAATCCTCACGTACTACTCAAGGGATGACTCAACACCCCCTGACGCCTTCAACTTCTTGGCATGGACCACATCGCCATGGCAGGCAAGAAGTGACATCGTCACGGCGGAGAGGCTGAGGACCCACAACAGGCTTTACAGGGTGGGCGGCACAGGCACAGTGGCTGTCGTATCCAACATACCGGAAAGGATACTGGAGAAGAATTTGAGGCCGGCGGAATTTGCAAAGGCCCTGAGGGAAATATATCACCCCCTGCTCCAGAGGGGAGATGTGGAGATACACATAACCTACGCAGGCGGCAGCAGGAACAGGGTGGAGAGGACAAACAGGCTTGAACCCCTGGAATTCTCAGGTGATTTCATTGTGCAGGGGGAAGAGCTTGAGGCTGACCTGCCTAAAGGCAGGGGGCAGATGGAAGTCTACATATGGCATACGCCCAAGAAGACTGACGGCAGGGTGAGGGCCTATAACAAGGGCGTCCTGGTCCTGAAGTCGTTGTGTGATGCAAGCCAGTTCAATTCA
The DNA here is from genome assembly GCA_016202745.1 of Candidatus Aenigmatarchaeota archaeon. Taxonomy (GTDB): domain Archaea; phylum Aenigmatarchaeota; class Aenigmatarchaeia; order QMZP01; family QMZP01; genus JACQIG01. Next base: position 1,925 of record JACQOB010000164.1, read on the forward strand.
ATGCCGTGGAAGTCCGGCAGGCTTGACGGATATGTCGTGGAGAACTTCCTGGAGCTCGCAGCCAACAGGAAGGAATATTTGACGGCCACTGAGCTGTTCAATTCATTCGTTTCCGTGATGGACAGCACCTATAAGGCGCCGCTGGAGGCTGCCGTGAAGTCCGGGAAAAGCCAGGCGGAAAGGAACGAAACAACAAGCTTCGGCTCCAAGATCATAAGGGATGTAGGGCAGTCTGTGTTCAGGGACCTCATAGAGAATGATGCGATAGAAAAGGTTTTCGTGAGGGACAGGAAGGGCGCTCCAAGAATGGCGGCAGAGTCGGAGGGTGGCGCAAGGACAACCGGCGGAGGCGGGAGGCCGGAAGGCTCCCCCACAATGGAGCGCCACGACGAAGGCAGGCAGCCAACTCAAGCGTCCCCGCTGCTGAAGAGGGCTTATGAGGAATCATCCAAAGGCGGAAGGATGAAGGTTAAGCCGGGGAAAAGGTACCTTCCTGACTTCACATTCGGGCTTGATGATTTCGGCGGTGAGGATGACATAATGAGGAGCAGGCTGGACATGCCCTTCACCGTGATACAGGTGAATACAGAGCACCCTGATTTCAAGAGGACGGACGGGGACAGGCAGAAGAGGGAGAGGTATGTGGCAGAGAGGATAGCCACAGAGCTTGGCAATTACGTGCACAGGAATCTGATTGAGAACGGCGCCGGCCCTGAAGAGGCTGCCAGGGCCTCCGGCATATTCAGGGACGAATGCTACTACAAGAGCCTTAAGCTTTTCGGGCTGGATTAGTTTATAAGAAACAAACGCAAGTTATAGCAAGGTGCTGGTGATGGCCGAGAAATACTCAATGCCGCAGACGCAGGCAGGGCTTGTGAGGTACTTCGAGGAATCCAAGGAATCGATCAAGATAAAGCCGATGATGATAATCGGTGTGTCAGTAGCCCTTATATTCATTGAAATAGCGCTCAAATTCTGGGTGCCTGTGTGATAAATGCGTTGATGAGGCCCTGGAAGATATATAACCTCCTTCACCAAATAATATATTGAGTGCCATGTACGAGGTCAGAAAAGTTGACGTGCTTTCGATGGCGAAGATCTATGCCGTCATAATGGCAATCATCGGCTTCATTATGGGCATTGTAATGGCTGTTATTTTCCTGACTGTCGGGTCATTCGTGCCTGCCGCCACAGGGCCAGCCTCCTTTGGACTGCTGCCTTTTGGGTTAGGGGTTCTATCAATAATAGCCTTCCCGATACTCTACGGCGTGCTCGGCTTTGTGATGGGGGCAATAGGCGCTTTCCTTTACAACGTGATTGCAGGATGGATTGGGGGGGTGCAGCTTGACCTTCAGGGTGGCAGGCTGCAGCAATCCCCTCCACAGCCTGCAAGGCCGGCCCGCAAGAAACCGCAATAAGCCCTTTTTCTGATTACGTCTTGCGCCGTAGCTGCGGGTGAATTTGTTGGTGGAAATAAGCTGATTGACGGAAAGACAATGGAAACTTTAAATAGAGTGCCGGGCCATAAAGGTAGTAACGTAGTGGTTGTTTGGAGTGGAAAAGGAATGAAGGTAGTGAACGACTTTTCATGGAAGATCGCCGGGGTAGCTGGTGACGGGATCCTGAATGCCGGCCTGATGCTTGCGAGATGCTGCATGAGGGGAGGCCTGAATGTCTTTGCCTCAGCCGAATATCCTTCGCTGATCAGGGGAGGCCACAACCACCTGGACGTCAGGGTGTCTGAGAAGCCCACATATTCCCACACCAAGCATCTTTCCCTGCTGGTTGCGTTGAACATGGATTCCGTCAGGAAGCACGCAAAGAAGCTGCTCCCCGGAGGCGGGATCATATACGACGGCGACCAGCTAAAGCTGATGGAGCAGGACGTTGGCAGGAGCGACATAAAGCTGTACCCTGTTCCCCTCCTGGCGCTGGCGGAGCAGGCGGGTGGAAAGATAATGAGGAACGTTGTCGCGATGGGCGCCACAATAGGCCTGACTGGCTTTGACATAGAGCTGTTCAATGAGATACTCAGGTTCAACTTTGGCGGCAAGAAGGGCGAGGCCGTCGTCCAGGCCAACATACTCGCCGCCAGGTTCGGCTGTGATTACATAAGGGAGCACTACTGCAGGTCCGGCGACGACAAGCCCGGCGGCTACAAGTCCGTCGATAACATCGACGGCAGGTACTCCATCGACGGCGGGCACCCTGGGGATGGCTTCGGTTTCAGGCTGGAGAGGCGTGAGGGCAACGGGCATATTTTCCTTTCCGGCAATGAGGCAATAGTCGCCGGCGCCATCAAGGCCGGCTGCAAGTTCTTTGCCGCATATCCCATGACGCCCGCTTCTTCAATACTGCACGGCATGGCGGCCAATGAGAAGGCCTTTGACATGGTGGTCAAGCACACGGAGGATGAGATTGCGGCCATAAACATGGCCATTGGGGCCAGCTTTGCCGGCGTGAGGGCAATGACAGCCACCTCCGGCGGCGGATTCGCCCTGATGGCTGAGGGTTTCGGGCTTGCCGCCCAGACAGAGACGCCCATTGTGGTGGTCGAGGCACAGAGGCCAGGCCCTGCCACCGGGATGGCAACCCATTCGGGACAGGGGGACCTGAGGTTTGTCCTGCACGCGTCCACTGACGAGTTCCCGAGGATCGTAATCGCCCCGGGGGATGTCACTGACTGCTTCTTCAAGACCGTGCACGCCTTCAACCTGGCGGAAAAATACCAGCTCCCTGTTGTCGTGATGACGGACAAGTACCTTGGGGAAAGCTATGCATCCGTCGAGGAATTCGGGCACAGGGGGCTGAAGATGGAGAGGGGGAAATTCATTCCGGACGGGGAGCTCGCAAACAACGGGCACGAATATAGAAGGTACAAGATAACGGAAGACGGGGTCTCCCCCAGGGCAGTGCCAGGCCAGAAGGGTGGCATGCACACTGCAAGCTCCTATGAGCACGATGAGGAAGGCTTTGAGAGGGAGGAGGAGGAGACGAGGATAGCCATGCACCACAAGCGGTTCAGGAAGCTGGAAACCGCATCAAAGGAGATACCCGAGCCCGAGATATATGGCCCTGCCAAGGCGGATGTCACAATCCTCTCCTGGGGCTCACCGAAGGGCCCGATAAAGGAGGCGATGAAGCTGCTCCAGAAGGACGGCATAGCAGCAAATTACCTCCAGATAATGTACCTTTCGCCGTTCCCTGCAAAGAAGGTGGCGGAAACAATAAAGAAGGCAAAGAGATGTGTCATTGTCGAGAGCAACATGACATCCATGCTCAACAGCCTGGTAAGGGAGCACTGCCTGCTGGACGTCAGGGACAAGGTGCTGCGGTACGACGGCAGGCCCTTCAACCCTGAGGATATTTACCAAAGCATAAAGGCGATGGTTGCGGGCTGATATGAGGGCGCAAAGGTGCGAATCCTGCGGTTCGCTGATGTTCACAAGCGGCCAGCATGCGATGGGCAACCCGAAAAGCCCGTATTGCATCCACTGCACCACCCCCGACGGGAAGGTGAAGCGTAGGAAGGATGTGGCCGCCGACCTGGTGAGGCACCTGATGAAGCAGGGCATGACAAAGGAGAATGCCGAATACAAGGCGAAGAGGATAATGGTCAAGCAGCCCAAGTGGAAAAAGGTGAGGGAGGTTATTCACAAAACAAGGAGAAAGTAAAGGACATATTCATGGACGGAAAGGAATTCAAGGTCCCCATGAACGGGAACGGATCCAACGGCAATGGTGTGGAGGTTAGCCACGGCCTGAAGGTGTTGCAGGACAGGAAAAAGACGACAATGGCAGGCCTGACGCCAAAGGAACTGCCCACATGGTGCGGGGGCTGCGGGGACTTCAACATACTCTTCACAATCAAGAACACGCTTGTTGAGCTTGACATTGACCCGGCAAGCACAGCCATCTTCTCAGGCATTGGATGCGGCTCCAAGACACCGCACTTCATAAAGACCTACGGATTCGAGGGGCTGCACGGCAGGTCGCTGCCTGTTGCCACAGGCACCCTGCTGGCAAACCACCACCTGAATGTGATTGTCGTCACGGGAGACGGCGACGGCTATGGCATCGGCGGGAACCACCTCATACACACTATGAGAAGGAACTTCAACATGACGCACATAATCCAGAACAACGAGGTCTACGGCCTCACGAAGGGCCAGTATTCCCCGACAAGCCCCGCGGGCTTCAGGTCGCCATCCACGCCGCAGGGTGCGATAGACACGCCGGTGAACCCAATCTCCCTGGCAATAACAATGGGCGCCACCTATGTCGCAAGGGGGTACGCCTATGAGGTGAAGCACCTTCAGAAGCTTCTGGCAGACGGGATCAGGCACAAAGGCTATGCCCTTATAGACGTCTTCCAGCCATGCTCCACTTATAACAAGATCAACACGATAGCCTGGTACAAGGAGCACTTGTACAAGCTTGAGGACAGCGGGCATGACCCAGCGGACAAGATGCTGGCATTGTCGAAGGCAATGGGGGACGGTGACAAATTGCCAATAGGCCTTTTCTACAGGGAAAACAGGCCCACATACGAGGACAGCATGCCCCAGCTTAACGGCGTCCCGCTTGTCAAGAAGGACATTTCCGACATTGACATAACGCCGATGCTGCAGCGGTTCAAATAGCCTTTTTCCCAAAAAGGCTAGCGAAAAAGGGAGGCTAACCTAAGGTCCGGCGATAACATCGCCGGCAGGCACCGTCGTTCGTCATTGCTATTCCTCACTCGATTACGCCTCCCGTAACTACAAAAGGAAATCCAGGGAATCCCCGGGCGAATATTCCCCGGGCTCTTCCCCCTTTCTGAATACCCTGGCGCCTGTTGAGCCCTTTAGGGTCAACCCGTTTTCATCCAATACAAGCATTGCGCCCTCCCTCAGCCCCACTACAGGAATCGTATTGAAGGCCAGGTATTCCTTTATCCTGGTTTCCCTCGTCTCACCCATGTGCTTCGAATTAGGGTCCGCATCAATATAATGTGGGTTTATCTGGAACGGAACCAGGCCCAGTGCGTGAAGGCTGGGGACTTCGGCTATTGGCATGTCATTGGTTGTCATTATGGTGGGGCAGGCGACGTTTGCGCCCGCGCTTGTGCCTATGTACGGCATGCCTTCCTTCACCCTTCCATAAATATTTGGCATGATATCTGCACCCTGCAAGCCCGCCAGCAACCTGAAAGTGTTCCCGCCGCCGATGAATATCGCACCCGCCGATTCAACAGCGTCTTTGGGGGTAAAGACCGGGTTAACTGCCTCATGGATGGAATTCAGTGCATAGCCCATTTTCTCAAACCTTCTGCTGGCTACGTCGGCGTATTCGGCATGCGTAATCCCTCCCGGCCTTGCATAGGGGACGAAAAGAATCTTGCCTGCCCCTCCCAGAAAGTTCCTGATTTCACCCTCACAGTGGTCCAGATAGCCGCTTCCATGCAAAATTGAATTGCTTACCAACAGGAGCTTTTTTGCCATGGAGAATTGGAAGCAAGTTTTAAATAGGGAACAACCCAGGCGCCCCTGTGTATAAAACAGGCTACCTGTGCTCATACACGTTGACCAGCACCTTGTTGATGCCGCTATTTGAGAAATCCATCAGCGCAACACTCTCTGCATGGCCGTCTTTCACAAACCCGAATCCCATGCCAGCCGGAGGGCTCTCCATGAATGTTGCCAGCTCATACCCGTTTGATGCGTAATAGTCCTGAATGGCGTCCACAAGCCTGCCTCTTATGAAGAATATGGGGATGTCCTTTTCAATGGAGAAGCAGTCCTTCCTGCTGCCCAGCATTTCAATCTGCCTGTCAGGCAGGGTCCCCTTCATGCGGCTGTCCACCCTTTCAGCCTCCTCAAGGTAGCTGCCGCCTATTCTCCCCTGCAGGTATTGTCTAAGTGATTCTGGCATGGCAATCAGACGGTGTCCACCGTTACCCTGATCTCATCCTTTCCGACATGCCTGAAATCCGTCACTGCGAAATAGACGATCTGGGAATCCCTTATCAGGCTCCGGCTCCTTTGGTACGGCTCCCCGCCGTCTTCATGCTCCACTCTGAACCCGTGCCTCGCGTAGAGTGACGTGATGTCGTCCAGCACATGATCCACTGTAATTCCGCTGGGCAGGTCTTCCATGGCGAAGTGTGCCACATGGTCTCCGGCAAGGTCATAGGATTCGCTTGCGCCAGCATTCCTCTGCACATAAAGCCTTACCCTGATTCCGGGCAGTTTTTGTCTTTGCATATCCAGACTTGGCAGGAAGCAATTTAAGCTCACTCTTCCGCAAGCACGAGAAGCCCCGTATCCGGATTGTACGAAGCAAGCACGGTAATGCTTTCCTTTCCCCTTGAGAACTTCAAATAAGAGCCGTCACTGCAGTTTCTCGAGCCTTTGAACTCGAAACCCAGATTCCTGTAGACGTCTCTGATGCCCCTTTTGATGCCTGTAAAATCAGTTTCAACCCCCACCAGCGTGAAATAATTCCCGCAGCCCTCACAGGCGTTCGCAGAGGTGTTGGGAATTCTCATGGTCAGATGATCCACTACTCTAGGTGACATAACAATCAATATATTTGACGGCAAAGCAATTTAACCTTTTTGTGTCAAACAGACAGGTCAATGACGGATACTTGGAACCTGCTGCTTTTGCCGACCGGCGAGGGGACGACCACAAGGTCGTGCTCGTTATTGCTGCCGCCAGTGAAACTGAGGTAATCCCTCCCCCTTCTCATCTGAAATCCCATACCTTCGTAAAAGGACACAATGCCATCCCTCAGCATCTGCGTGTTCAGGTTACCCCCTCCCGTAACAAAGCGCTCAATCTCGGTGTGCGGCATGGTCTCCATGGACGGTTGTTCGTATGTGGCCCTGGTTAGGCTGCTCCTGCATGATTCCATGTAGGTGGCCGCAAGGCTTGCCTGATCATGCAGGCCGAGCGTTCGCGCGTATTCCTGCAGGCTCGCGCAGCCGCTGCCGATGGCGCGCTC
>JACQOB010000167.1 GCA_016202745.1 Candidatus Aenigmatarchaeota archaeon
GAGATAAAAGAAGAAATAGGAATTGAAATCAAGATAATAAGATTCATTGGGGAATGGTCTTTCAATACAGGCATTTCATTGGGTCACAAAACACCAATTCCTCGAAGGAGAATATACGGATAATCAAAGCTTGAAAGATATAATCACAATAACCCCTTTCTGGACAGCGAAGTGAGTTTCCTTGGAAGGGGGTTATGTTTCTATTTTAATTCCACTCAATAACAATATAACATGAAGGCTAGCGTGTGGAAGGACGTGAGGAGCAAGAACCTGTGGAGGATCAGGGAGGTTGAGAGGTTTGTATTCCCGTATGACTACGCCACGCCTGACAGGTGTTCCGCCACGGACGACAGGATTTGCGAGTTCTTCATCAAGCAGCTGCGCGAGTCCAAGTCAAAGGTGTTCAACATAATCCAGCTCATGTTCGAGAGGCACATAAAAGGGCTGGAGTCATATGAGTCCCTGAGGACCGACATTGACATATTCTCCGACGAGGTCAAGGCGCGCCATTGCGAATGGAAGGATGTGGACCCGCAGTGGGTGGAGAAGATCATAGAGGTTGACCTGGAGCTCATCAGGGGGACGCAGGAGCTGCTGGCCGTGCTGCACGAGATTTACAGCGCGGTCGTGGAATACAAGAAGATCAGGCTGATAGACCACGCCGCCCTTGTGTATGAGCCCAACATCGAGAAGAAGCTCACCAGGTATGCCCACGGGGTGAGGGTGATGGTGGGCGACCTGGCAAGGACATTCAAGGAGAGGGACATGGTCTGCAACCTGAAGAAGCTCGAGATGAGGAAGACATTTGACAGGATCAGGCAGATGGCAGGAGAGAGGGTTTAGGCCGGTGGCAGGGGTTTTATGAAAGGCCAGTTCTTTCCCTACCACGACGAGAACCCGAGGAAGCGCTTTCCAGTTGTCAATACGGCCATCATAATTGCGAATATCATCGTCTTCATCTGGAGCCTGACGAATTTTGAGGCGATAATAGAGACATTCGGCTTCAGGCCGGCTGAGCTGGCCATGGTTACGATATTCACGTCCATGTTCCTGCACGGGGGCATAGACCACATATTCGGCAACATGTGGTTCCTGTTCATCTACGGGGACAATGTGGAGGACAGGTTCGGGAAGGTGAAATACCTGCTGTTTTACCTGCTGGCGGGGGTTGCCGCCACGCTCACCCACTACGCAACCAACCTTGGCTCAGACATTCCGGCTATAGGCGCCTCGGGAGCCATATCCGGCGTATTGGGAGCCTACATTGCCATGTTCCCCCACGTGCACGTCAGGGTCGCAAGCATGTATGGAGGGTTCCGTGTGCCGGCATGGGCGCTAATAGGATTCTGGTTCCTGCTGCAGCTGCTGTTCGGGACCATAAGCTTCTTCGGCGACAGGGGAAGCGGGATAGCCTTCTGGGCGCACATCGGAGGGTTCGCCTTCGGCTTCGTGGCTACGAGGGCCGCGATGGCCGTAAGAGGCAGTCTTTAATATCCTGGAATCAAAACCCCTTCATGGACGAAAGGCTGGGCGACCTTCTGAACTACCTGGAAAAATATTACCCTGATTACGTGAAGGAGGCGGAGCTGAAGGGCTTCGGCTTCAGGAAGGAGCTGCTTGCGCAGGCTGCGGCGGGCCAGTTCATTGAATCCGCCGCACAGGAAGGGAGCAATGCCTACAGGCTTTCCCCATTGGGCTATATCCTCATATCCCAGATAAAGATGCAGCGGCTGGCTGAAACCAGCAGCCCCCACACGATAGGCGGCTACGACAATTCAGCCACCTACTTCGAGGACATAAAGATGTGGGTGAAGATATTCATTGTCATGGCAACAGCTTCGGTGTTTTTGGGCGTTCTGGTGGCCCTGAGGGTGTTCAGCGTGAGGCTCGTCTGAGTCATTTTTTTTCGTAGACGACGATAGAATATCTGAAATCCTCTGATTGCGGCGTTGTCAGATCCAATAACATCTTCGCGGGGATTTCAAGCTTTGTTGCTGAGGGGGCTTTGGGAGCTTATTAGCAAAACCCGCCAATAGACATTGATATATTATTGGGAACCAGATTCATATCACTTGCGCCAATAGTATACAC
>JACQOB010000168.1 GCA_016202745.1 Candidatus Aenigmatarchaeota archaeon
CTGTCGGCATCACGCAGGACACGCTTGGCAACATAAGCAATTTCAATTTAACAGCGGTGCATGTCATAATACAATTCTTTGATATCCCTACAGATTCCCAAAAGCAGGTATTAACGGCTAATGGTGTCACCATCCTGGATTACATACCTGATTTTGCCTGGTTCGCTTCCATACCAACAGCTAATGCCTCCGTTATAGCTAACATATCTTTTGTGAGGTCGGTAACGCACATCATACCGGAAGACAGGTTTGCGCCCTCATACAGGCAGAGGCAGCTTAATGACACAAACAGGACCATTCCTGCATTGTTCTTTGCTGATTCTGATAGCAGGTCAAGGGAGATTCTTTTATCTGGGTTTAATGCAACAATACTGGATCAGTTTCAAAACTACTATACTGTCAGCATAAATGAGAGTGTGGTTTCTGAGCTTGCAAAGGAGGACATGGTGCAATACGCGGATGAGGAAATATCAATCAATACAACCAATGACGGCTCCAGGGCATCAATATCAGTCAATGATGTGCAGGCAGCCCCGTTCAATCTGCACGGAAACGGCTCAAGGGTTGCGGAGTTTGACGACGGGCTTGTATTCAATCACACAGATTTTGCAGGCAGGCTGATTTATGGGGAAAATGTGCCTATTGGAACACACGCGACCCATGTCGGCGGGACAGTGGCCGGCGCAGGAACCCTAAGTGCAGTATTTGGTGGATCTCCCTTCCAGTGGAGGGGGATGGCCGACCAGGCAGTCCTCGTCTCATTCCAGTGGCCTGCTGTCTGCTGTTGGTTTGTTTCAGTTCCACTGACAATCTCAAAGCACAATGCTGCCATAAACATGTTTAATGCGACAATAGGCACGAATTCATGGGGCATGCCCGCTTCCAATACATGGGGTGAATACGGGCTTCCTGGAGCAGCCTATGACAACATCACAAGAGGCAGCCTTGGAAAAGCAATGACTATAATCTTCGCCGCAGGAAATGAGCAGCAAGATGGCATTCTCGCTTTCGGTACACCATACAATACAACAAGGACACCAGGCAATGCAAAGAATACAATTACAGTAGGTGCAATCTATTCTGACATAGATCTTATAACATGCTTCAGCAGCTTTGGTCCGACTGATGATGGGAGGCTTAAGCCTGATATTGTCGCACCTGGTGATGAGGCCAATGACTCGGGTATTCAGTGCAACTCCGGTGCAAAAATCAAATCAACACTGCCCGGAAATACTTACGGCGAAAGTGCAGGGACATCAATGGCAGCACCTGCGGTAGCTGGCACATCGGCAATCCTTTATGAGATATACAGGAACACACATAATAATCTTGATCCACTCGCATCTACAATAAAAGCCGTGCTAATTCACACTGCCAAGGATTTAGGGAACGCAGGCCCGGACTTCACATACGGATATGGAAAGGTGAATGCCACAAAGGCGGCTATTCTTATATCTGACGATACGCAACAGAACGATGTTATTATTGAGAAGAATATCACCAACGGCATCAACCATACCATTGACATATCCATCTCCCAGGGGGCGGACATAAAGGCAACACTCGTATGGAGCGATTATCCTGGGACTCCAAATGCCCTGATATCCATTGTGAACAACCTTGACCTGCTTCTGGTATCCCCAACTGGCCAGGTAAAAAGGCCATGGACTCTGAATCACACCATCCCCACCCTTCCGGCAACCACAGGCATTGACAAAAGGAATCCTGTGGAGCAGGTCTTTGTGCAGAATGCCACAGCCGGGACATGGAAGGTTGTCGTGAACGGGACACTGCTCCCCCAAGGGCTACAGAGCTATTCTCTCATATTGCCATTCGCTCAACTGGCTCCACAGGCCGCGTGCCTTACAATTGCAAACAGCACAAACCTGACTGCGAATCTAACATGCAATGGCACTGCGATAAACATCCTTGCACCCAACATAACACTGGATTGCAAAGGCCATATGCTAACAGGAAATGGCACAGGCAAGGGTATAAATCTAACCAATCAGAATGGCGTCACTATCAGGAATTGCAGAATTAAAAATTTTGAAAATGGGATTCTCATACTGAATGGTAACAGCAATACGATAACCAATAACACGCTGGAAAATAATACCCTGAGTGGAATAGTTTTTGTGGGGTCGGGCAACACAATAATGAATAACACGGTTAAGGGCAGCCAGGCAGGGATTCAGCTGCAGGGCAACGGGAATGTGCTGGAGAACAACAATATAAACAACAATTCACTTGGCGGCATACTTATGAATTCTGCGACAAATAACACGGTAAAGGGCAATATCTTCTCGAACAATACAAGGTCAATCAGGATAGGCGACAGCAGCGTGGATAATCTAATATCCGGCAACACCATTCTGAACTCATTAGACGGAATTGCATTCTTCGGCTCATCAGTGCCTTTTGAAACTAAAAACAACATAGTTTCTGGCAACATGATAACTTCAAACGGCAACGGGATTTTCATATTCTTCTCAAACAGCAACAATATAACAAACAACACAATAATGCACAATTCCATTGGAATCAGAACGTTCTTATCGTCTTCCGGCAACAGGATATTCAACAACTTCTTTAACAACACCCTTAACGTTAATGACACTACAGGACCCAACCTCTGGAACACCACAAAACAGGCTGGGAATAATATAGTAGGCGGCCAGTTCATTGGAGGAAATTTCTGGCATGATTATGCCGGCACAGACTTGGATGGTGATTCGCTGGGCGACACCCTGTTGCCATACAATTCTGGCGGTGGCATAACAGGCGGGGGGGATTTCCTGCCATTGCTCACCACACCGCCTTTCAATCCTATAAGCTCCTGCTTGAACGATCCAGGCCAGCCAGGATCATGGAAACTTGTCCAGAACATTACGGCAAACTTGCCTAACTCATCCTCAATCTGCATTGAACTGCTATCCGATAATGTCACCATCGACTGCCAGGGATACGCGCTTATCGGAAATGGAAATGGTTTTGGCATATACACCGGCAACAAAAGCGGGCTGGTGACAGCCAATTGCACCGTGGAAAACTTCACCACCGGTATCTCAGGCGCTACAGGAAAGGATAACGTATTCGCCAATAACAGGCTCATCAATAACTCAGTGGGGTTCGCGGTTGTATCCACCGGCAACAGAGCAAGTGGCAACACCTTTTTGGGCGGGAGCGCTGGCATCGGAATTCTGGATATAAGCGCGCTTACAGACCCGAACAATACAATTATAGAGAACAACACATTCCTGAATATATCAATTGCGCTGCGCATTGGCGGAGGGGCGTCAAACACTTCTGTGATCAACAACACTGTCAGGAACAGCAGCGTTGGCATAGACATTCATATATCCAGTCTCACTACAGTAAAGAATAATGCAATATCAGATTCCAATATAGCCATAAGGCTCGGCCTGTTTTCAGGCTCAAACACAATCTCTTCGAATGTAATCAACAACAGCCCGACTGGCATCTTTTCCTTCGCAAACACAAACAATTCCATCTCAGGCAACACCATCACGGGCTTTTTGCCGGCAACGCAATGGACAGGTGTGCATATCTCCACCGCATCCAGCAGCCTGATACAGGGTAATACAATCAGCAAATACGATACTGGAATAAAGCTTTCCTTTTCCAATTCAATAACCATAAACAACAACACCTTGTCGCAGAATACAATTGATGTGAACATAGACCCTTCTGAGAACAATACAATCACAGGCAATATCCTGACCTCTTCAGGAACCGGGCTGGTAATACTGGATTCGAACTATAATCTCGTCAAGGACAATCGCATAACGAACAATTCAATAGGAATAAACATCACCAATGGGACAAGCAACACCATATACAACAATGTTTTCAATAACACAATGAATGCCAAGAACCCATCAGGCCTGAATTTCTGGAACATAACCAAAACCGCATTCAAAAACATCATAGGCGGCCCCTATCAGGGCGGGAACTCGTGGAACGATTACACAGGAAATGACACCAACGGCGACGGCTTCGGCGACAGCAACTTGCCGCACAAGTCAGGCGGTAACAATATCCAGAACGGCGGCGATTTCCTGCCGCTGGTTAAATTTGACCGGCATCCCGGAGGTGGCGCACCAAGGGAGAGGATAAAACTCCCGCTGAAGACGGTGGATTCCCCTCCATCCTATTGAAGGGATATAGGGATCTTTTATAAAGCTTCCATTCAAGTATTGACTTAAGGTGGTTGTAACGAAGGGAAAAACAGGGATATATGTATTACTGTCCATGTTGATTGCAGTGCTTGCTTTTGCGCTTATTGTTAATGTGACTTCTGCCTTCAACCCAATAGATTCTGATGGTGACAGCGTACCGGACGGTATTGACAACTGCCCCTTTATACCTAATCTTAATCAGGCTGACACAGACCTGGACAATATAGGTGACGCCTGTGATTTTGAGGTTTCGTCCTGTGCCACCCTGTCTCAACCGGCGCATTACGCCCTCTTAAATAACATAACCACAAATGCAACGATCTGTATCAACATAAATTCCAGCAATGTGGTTCTCGACTGCCAGGAGCACAGCATTATCGGATTGGGCGCTGCCGGAAGCGGGGTAAACATCCCATACCCGTCCAACTTTGTAACCGTGAAGAACTGCATCATCCTGAACTTCTCAACCGGCATCGAAATCACCGGCCTGAATGGCACTTTAATCAACAACACACTACTGCGCAACGGCCTTGGAGTCTATTTCAACACCTACAGCACTAAGATGGAAAACAACACCCTGAATAATAACCAGCAGGGCGTATTTGTTTCAGGTGAACGCAATCTGATAACAGGGAACAGCATTTCCGGATCCAGTTCTAGCTGGGGCATGTACATTGACACATTCTCGATTTCAAATGTCATATCTGGGAACCATATTACAGGCAATTCCTACGGAATTCTTGCCCCCTCTGTGCCCGCCAGTTCCTTCAACAACACAATATATAACAACTATTTCAACAACACGGTCAATGCAAATGCGCTGGGAAACGCCAACATATGGGACATCGCCAAGACACCCGGAACTAACATAGTGGGAGGCCCCTTCCTAGGGGGCAACTTCTGGCATGATTACAACGGGACAGACAATGACGGGGATGGCTTGGGGGACACTGACCTGCCATACGATGGCGCGGGAAACATAGGCAACGGGGATTTCAGGCCTCTGATTCCGCCTTCTGCGTTTGCCTCATTCATATATAATGCCGTCCTGGAGGTCTTGATTGTTGAGAGCGACCCTGGAGACCCCGAATCTTCCACGCCGGAATTCTTTGATTGCCCTGTCAGCGGATTTGCAGTCATAAATGATGGGGATTTCGACAAATACATTGCCAACCTGTCAACAGGCTGCGGCGGAACCACGACAGGAATAAAGAGCATGTCCATCACTTTTGGCGGCAACACATACAATGGAAACCCCGCCAGCGACATATTCATCACAGACAGGAGCGCCACCTATTACGCCTGGATAGTGAGCGAGCCTGAATTCCAGCTCCATGCAAGCAAGAAGGTTGCAGAAGATCTCAACCATCCATTCCACTACACTATTTATGCCAACGGAACTGTCAGCCCGCCGCAGAACTTCTCATACGAAATCAATGCAGTGGGCACGGAAGACTTTACAGACTACAAGACAGTAGACTTCGTACGGACCGAAACAGTCCCAGGTTCATGGAAGTTCAGCAAGGATTGCGAAAAACGCACCTTCAGCCGGCCGGTTGATGCCCTGTACGAGTACACTGGAATCCAGAGTATATCATCGGAAATAAAGGGTGGCGGGTCTGTACAAACCCCCAGCTTGGATAACAATAACTTCATTGTTCAAGCTGAGGTCTGCAACAGGAGGCTTCTTAAGGGATGGGTGACACTGAAAAGCAAGTTGAATGAGAAAGGCATACTTAACAGGGAATGGTCGCAGGTGCAGACGGGGCCAGGATTCCCAGTTGTCAACGGCGATCCTAGGGTGACTGTCGCAACTTATAACAAGAAGATCGGTTCCGATCTGCCCAATACAATACAAAGGTCTACTGACCCCATTTCACCCAACCTGGTGGATTACAAGCTGAAGTCGAGCAACCCTAATGTGCAGCTGGCAATGATTGATAATACAAAAGAATTGACAGCAATAACATTCTACACTGAGCCGTGGAGCGACACTGCAGAGGGCGATGGCGGCATAAACAAATCGGCAGGCGTCAGGAACATAACTCAATTCAACTCAGTAGCCCCGGACAACAATACCGAATATTCCACCTTCCTTACAGTCAACTGCCAGGATTGCGATCTGCCAGTCCGCTACGCCGACAGGAACGGGGACGGCATGGTGGAGGCAGGGCAGTATATCGCCTGGATGGACGGATTCAACGTAACTGTGGGCCCGGTCGACAACATTCTCTTTGCTGCCGTTGACGTTGAGCTGCCGCAGGGCTTTATTGATGTCCCACCATCATTCCCATCCCCAACCACTTCCCTGTACGGGCAGAACGTCAGCTTTGCAGGGCACGGGGTGCCGCCGGCGGGGGGTCAAATAGTGGGCTGGTTCTGGAGGTCCCACAGGGACGGCAGGCTTAACTCCAGCGCATCCTTCATGACAGACAGGCTATCGCCTGCAAACCCGCACCATATAAGCTTCAATGTGTTGGACAAGGCAGGCCTGGTGTCGCCGCTTACGGGTGATTCTAGAAGGCTCTTAATAATTAACAAGCCACCCACCGCCTTTATCAGGTACGTAAAAGGGTCGCTGGACGACACAGGCCAAATTCTGGCCATAGCCGGTGAGGATGTTGAGTTCAACGGCTACGGCTTTGACACCGATGGCTCCATACAAGAGAACAGGTGGGATATAGATGGCACGGTGTATAGCAGTTCTACAAATGGCATAGCCACCCACAGATTCACAACAGTCGGCACCAAAATGGCGACTTTCACGGTCCTGGACAATGCCGGCACATGGTCCAAGCCAGTCTCAAGGCGGATCGAGGTCATCAAGCACCCCGTTCTGCTGGTGCATGATTACCTGAGAAGCCCAGCCGAGATGGAGAAGATCAAAGTCGCATTGGAGCAGGACGGCTTCCAGGTGTTTACCGCAGACCTCAGGAAGCCGGTCAACATTGACATATCCACTTCAATTCCGCTGAAGACTCCTGAAATGCAGAATCTTGGGTACTTCTATGCCGTGCTGGACAAGGGAAGGAAGGTCTACGAAGGCATCAAGGAGCTTAAGGGGCTTGCCGGCAGCAATGATCCGAAGGCTGTCGGGATAAAGAACAGGATCCAGGCGACAAACAATGACCTGAGAAACACGCTAAACCTGATTAAGTACAAAGTGAAGGGCCAGACGGGCCTGGCAACAGCTGTGGACAATTTCGTCCTCGTCACAACCAAGGTAGACACTCTGCTAGGCGAGGATAAACTGAATGACCTTCTCGCCCTTATCGATTCGGACCACTTCATTGATGACCTCTGGAAGACGCTGCTGGACAATTACAAGTTCACCATAGAGGTCCCGATAAAGAAGGAATTCTTTGTCACAGACATTTCAATCCCGGTGCCCCTGCCGGATAAGGTCAAGCTTATAGTCCAGGGGATGATACAGACCGGGGCAATAAAAATACCCGGGCGGCTGACGATCTTCAAGAAGGAGGTTTCCTATTCAAAGAACGGAGTGAGCGGCAGCGTGAGCATGGCGCTGGTGGTGAAGGACATAAAGCCTCTATTCGAGGACAAGATAAAGCTTAAGGGGTCGCTGTTTGTTTCTGACATCTCATTCAAGCTTGACCCGTCCTCTGCAACCTCAATGCCCAACAAGATGAACCTTTTCGAGCAGGATTGCAGCGCAACCCCCCTGGACTGCAAGATGGAGGCTGAGTTCGTCATCCCGCAGAGCGAGGCGAATGGGGCGTGTACGGAATGCAATGCAGCGGACTGGACCAATACAATCCAGGGGGCTATAGCACAACAGGCAAAAGACCTATTAGGCAGCCATTATGTATTTGGAACTGAAGGCCAGGAGATCAATAAAACATCTAAACCCCTCAAAAGCGGAGCGACGATAGATGATAATGAGGTAGTATCTGCAACAGTTAAGAAGATCAGCGGTGTAGAGGTTAACCACCATACTGCATTCCATACGACGACTGATCCATTACAGAATTTGAATGACTTGGGAAATCCCACGTTTGTTAGTACGTCCGCAACCATTGGCGATGTTAATAATGCCGAGCACGCTGACCATAAAAAAAACCCCGGGAAATACGTTTGGAAAAGAACTAAAAGCAATACCGATAACGCAATTGTGACTGGTGAGCCAAGCAATGATCACCAGCTATTTGATTGTTCTGGATTTGTTTATTATGTCTACAATAACGTCGATGCTAACCTAAAAAGAAATTGGTATAGTGCGGCAAATTTAATGAAGCAAGTCACTGATCTGAGAGATGTTGATTATAAGAAATTAAAGGACCCTAACAGTGACGAAGTCAAGAAGTTAGAGCCTGGAGACCTTTGTTTTGCGAAAAATCCCAAAACTGGTGTGTTTAATCATGTATTAATATGGGTAGGTTATGAGTTAAATAAGGAACCTCTTATACATGCGTCTGGAAGCGAGAAAGGTGTTATCGCTGCAAATGCTTATACGTCTGAAAAAAGTGTAGTTGCCAAATGTGGCAGGTACCTAAAAGGAACTGAATTTGATATAAAGACTGATGTTATTTTTGGCAGCAACAGCGTGCAGTCCCTTTCCTCCCTGGCTAGCGAAGGATCCGATGTTTCAATCGAAGGTGGCAGTACTGCAGGGAACAATGGCCAGGACCCCAAGAACTATCCACAATTGAAGCTGAGGCTGAAGATGAGCAGCTCGGTCATTAACATCAAGCTCGCCAACCAGGACATCAAGGCCTCCGCGCAGGAGATAGGGAAGCAGATAGACGAGATAAAGAAGAAGACTGGCGTGAAGAAGGTGGACATTGTGGGGTCGGGGATGGGTGGCCTGGCTGCGCACTATTACACCAATTATGGCTACAGGTACGATGTGCGGAAGCTGTCGCTGATTGGCGCGCCTCTTCATGGGAGCGACCTGATGAAATACGGCCCGATGATTGCGAAGGCCCTTATCGACGCCCTGGCTTCGCAGGCGCCTGGCCTGGGCAAGATACTAGGGGACATAGCGAAGGCCCTGCTTGACATAATTCTTGGCGATGCGGCGGGCCAGATGGAACCGCATTCCTCGTTCATTGAAGCCCTTAACCTGAACGGGAAGGATGCGGCACCTGAATGGGCATTGTACAAATGGACCGGCGGCGATGATCTCAGGAACAACAATGTCGAGTATCAGGTTATTGCCGGCGTCGGGCCCAGGGTTGGCGGCGTCTCCCTCCCGCTCACTTTAAGCCATGTGCACGCCAGAATACCGCTAATCAATACACTTATAACGCTCCCGTTCATCTGGAAGGGCGACCTGATGACCAATTCGGTCAGCAATGACCTGGACGGCACCTCCACTGAAGAAGTCGGCGGATTAAGCAGCTACCACTGGTGGCTGGCAAAGAACGATGGGACCGGTGGGACCATAGATCTGGTCAAGGCTTTCCTTAACCAGGCTGTCACGCTTCAGGGTGCAGAAAGCAATGGAATCAGCCCGCTTGACGCCAGCTTAACGCCTGATATTGAGGAACTTATCAACAGGACGTCCTATGAAATTGTTGGCCCTGTTGCGGGCGCGATAAACACGAGCCAGGTCAATGTGCACAATATTGCCCTTGATTCGCTGGCAAAGAACACAACCTTCAAGCTCCAGTACAGCCCTGTATTCGCGTACTTCAATGACTCGCTGGATGATTATGTGGAGTGCACCAACCTGCTGGACTTTACACTCATAAAGCCTGACCAGTCAGTAATAGGCCCGTCCCAGGCGGACAACATCTCAATAACCTATTTGTATGCAAATGACACACTTACATATATCATCAGCAGCCCTGAGGCAGGAACATGGGGAATGGCTGTCACGGGCGTAAGTGTAACCTGCCCTGAAGCGAGTTATACCGCCTTAGCAGCCTATAATTCATACCTGGCACTGGGCGCCACAACAGGCAGTGCGCCGTTTGAGCCTGGCACCAACGGCACAACATCATTTGAGCCCGGCAAAAATGTCACAATAATGGCCAACCTAAGGTACAACGGCACCACTTCTATACCCTGGGCCGGCGTAACTGCCTCAGTAAGCCAGCTGGCCAACTTCACCCTGAACGGCACCCTTCCCGCTGAAATAATCCAGCTCTTTGACGACGGCCAGCACGGCGATATCAGCCGGGGTGACGGCATATACGCCAACAATTATACGAACACATCAATGGAGGATATCTATGTGGCCAACATCACCGCAAGAACCAACCTCAGCTTTGTCGGCATGGAGAGTGAAATAGCCACAAGGTCCGCCTGGACATCATTCTTTGTGGAACTGCTGCCCGAGCTCTATGTGAACGGCTCCAACATTTCATTTTCCAACAGCACGCCAGACGCCGGCGACAATATAACAATCTTTGCAAACATAAGCAACATTGGCAAGGGCAACGCCACGGACGCCCTGGTCGAATTCAGGGACGGCAATGACACCATAGGCAACGATACCATTAACGTGACAGGAATGGACAACACAACCGCAAACATAAGCTGGAACGTCACCTTTGGCAACCACACAATAACAGTGATCATATCGCCATTCAACCCGTTCCAGGAAAGGAACTATACGAACAACAACGCCTCCAGGAATTTATCCGTGTCAGACAACGAAAAGCCCCTGGCATTGGCCGGGCCAGACCAGAAAGCTACTGTCGGCAATCCGGTGTTTTTTGACGGAAGCAAGTCATCTGATAATGACAGGATTGTGGGCTATGAATGGGATATAGACACCAGCACAGCCACGGTGAACATAACTGACGTGTTCGCCCAGCATCCTGGATACGCTTCAGTAGGCAATTACATTGTCCAGCTTACGGTGAGGGACGCAGCAGGCAACATAGACACTGATTTCCTGAATGTTGAGGCTGTGAACGAGTACGACATGGAGGAGCCCAGCCCGTTCGCTGGCGCATACCAGGACGTTCTGGTAAGGGAGCCCGTGAGATTCTCGGCTGAAGGCTCCACAGACAATTACGGCATAGCCAGCTACTTGTGGGACGTGGACATCGCAAGGGATTCTGACCTTGACGGCATACCGGACAATGATGTTGACCTCATTACCAAATATCCTGTGCTGGAGACTGGCTACTATGTTCCAGGCAAATACGTTGTCAAGCTGACTGTAGATGACGTGGCAGGCAACGGCCCTGTGTCCGACTTCACTGTTGTGACCGTAAGGGATCCAGCCACATATATTTGCGTTGGGGATGCGGATTGTGACGGGTTTTTTGATGAAGTGGACAACTGCAAGGCGGTTTACAACCCTGACCAGTCTGACTATGACGGGGATGGTGTTGGCGACGCCTGCTGGTGCACAGTGGCGGTTTCAGGATTCGGGGATGTCCAGGGTACCATTGACAATGCAGTGCCAGGGGATGTCGTCTGCCTCACATCTGACAAAAGTAGCGGAGTCACCATGACCACAAGCTTAATCACATTTGACTGCCTGGGGAACAGCATATCTGGCGACGGCACCGGCGACGGGATATTCATACCACCAGGGGTTGTGGGCGTCACTGTGCAGAATTGCCTTGTGGAAGGCCATTCCAATGGCATTAGGGTTTCTGGCATTGCCAGCCGGTTATTGAACAACAATGCCACTGACAACATAAACAATGGCATGGACATTGGCGGGATATCGAACTGGCTGATGGATAACATCGCCTGCACCAATGGAGTCGATATCAGCAAGACAGGGCCCTCCTTCGGAGACGACAACATCTGCAATACTGCTTCCGGCTGGGACGACACTGGCTCAACCGGCTGCACCTTCGCCTGCTCCGTTTGCACCACACCAACAGACGGCATGCGCATAGACACCGATACATTGCTATGCCCCGGAATATATAATATCTCCAGCGGGATGCAGATTAATGCTTCAGGCGTTACAGTCAAATGCGACGGGACAATGCTTGTTGGAACGCAGGCGGCAACAGGCATCAGCGCTGCCTCCGTGAACGGCGCAAGGATAAGGAACTGCGAATTCATGAACTATTCAGTGGCAGTAAGCATAAATGCCTCTTACGGGAGCGTAATCTCTGACAATTACCTCCATGACAACCTGGTTGGCATAAGGGTGGAAGGCTTTTATGCTGGCACCATTTCTGTCAACAGGGTTAATGACAATATTGAAACAGGCATAATTGCCAGGAATTCCGCTCTTGGAAATAATATCACGGACAATGAGATCCTTGGCAACCAGAATGGCAGCGTGATTATTGCGACCACGTCCAACAGCACATTCTCGGGTAACCACCTTGACAACGGCCTTTCGCTCAGTAACGCGGACTCCAACGTGATCAGCGGAAATGACATGAGCAACCCTGACGGTTCCGACATAGTTGCCCTGACGGACGGATCGGATGATAATATCCTTGACGGGAACACTGTCCACGGCGGCCAGGCCGCCGGAATAAATTCCACGTCAAACAGCAGCGTGTTCATCAACAACACTGTCAGCGACGTGCCAACTGGCTATCTGTTCACGTCGACATCAGGCAACAGCATCATTGGGGGGCAGGTAACGGATGCGGAGACCGGCATCTTCTTCAGCGGCTCGGCATCCGGTGGCATATATGGTGTAGCGTCCGTTGACAGCTCAGCAAACAGCCTGAGGATAGAGAATTCGGCCAACATAGTGGCTGCCTACAATATACTGAACGATACATATGTGGAGGGATCAGTGGGCATTAACCTCACAAACAATGCCGCCAATATAATGCTGTTCAATACAAATGCCAGCACCCTTGACAGAAACGATGCCAGCCTGAGCGTCTTTGGCATTCTTGTTGATTCCAGCCACCTTAACACAATCCAGTCCAACAATGTCGGATCAAACGAAGTCGGCCTTGTCCTTGCGAATTCCTCGGGCAATACACTAAGGAATAACAATGTCACCGGCAACCTGCTGGGAGTAATCCTTAGCATGTCGCAGAACAATACGATTTACAACAATTATTTTGCCAATCTACTCAATGCGCAGGATACCGGGGTAAACAAGTGGAACACCACAAAGCAGGCAGGCGCCAACATAGTTGGCGGCGCCTTCATTTCAGGGAACTTCTGGAATGACTATCTAGGCAATGACACAAATAATGATGGCCTGGGAGACACGCTTCTGCCGTACAACTCCCTTGGAAACATAACAATAGGCGGCGATTTCGGGCCGCTGGTTAAGGTGCTGGGCTGCGGCAGCACGATCACAGGCAACACAACCCTTACAATGAACCTGAACTGCACTTCAGGTGGGTTAATCATTGGCGGTAATGGCGTCACGCTGGATTGCCAGGGGCATGCCATCACAGGGACCGGCGGATTTGGTTCGGCCGGGATTGATATAGGCATTTATAATTATACCACTATAAGGAATTGTTCAATAGTCAATTTCTATTATGGTGTTGCCTCCTTGGGATATAGCGAAAACATATTGTCCAACACATTAAACTCAAACGATTTCGGACTCTACATGTATTCTGATGCACATTTGATAGAAAACAACAGGATTATGGAAAGCGGGGACGGAATAGCTGTTTCCGGAAATGGCATAACCATCAGGAACAATGACATAAGCGGATCCTCTTATGCAATAAGAGTCCAGAGCGGCGTTAATAACCTCATTCATGGAAACAATGTTACAGGCAGCTCTATAGCTGGTATACAATTGTTCCTTTCTGCCTCAAACAATACCATACAGAATAATAAGATCACACAGAACAGCATCGGAATTCTGACAGACAATTCCTTCCCGGCTCCAAGCGGGAACCTGATTTACAATAATATACTCAACAACACCCAGAATGCAGATGACAGGTTCGGGACAAATAAGTGGAACATCACCAAGACAGCCTCCACTAACATAATAGGCGGCCCCTACAAGGGCGGCAATTCCTGGAGCAGCTACACAGGGAACGATACCAACGGGGATGGTTTTGGAGATAGTGGCCTCCCGCACAAGTCGGGCGGGAATATAGTCAATGGCGGAGACTTCCTGCCTCTTGTGACACCCAGAACAGTGTGCACCTCCAACTGCGGAGGCGATGGCAGGAGGGACAGGAGGAATGTGCCGCTCAAGCCTGCACTTGATGCACAGGTATAATGCCCTTCCAATTGGTATCCGACTGGAAAGCATTTAAAGCTTGTTTTCAAGATGTTCTTATTCTTGTGGGTGGTTGGAATTGAAGGCAGCTAGAAAACACATATACATTGGAATATTGGTTGTGGCCATAGCTGTGGCAGCCATTGCCGGCTATTTGTTCTTGCCAGGCGCCCCAGTCCAGCCTCAGTCAATCCAGTCCGTCGTCAGCCAGGCAGCCGTGGCGGGCGTAATGGTGAACGGCGATAAGATAACGCCTGAGGAAATAGAGATTGCCTACAACAGGCTTCCTGAAGAGCTGAAGCAGCAGTCAACGAGACAGGACGTCGCCGAAGACCTGATAAACCAGAGGCTTCTTCTTCAGGAATCGGCGAAGAAGGGCATTTCAGCGACGGATGAAGAGGCGGAGCAGTATATTGCCCAGCTTACACAGTCCGGGATCGACATGGCATACATCGAGGAGCAAGTGGCTGCCGCCGGTTACACGATGGTTGAATACAAGTCTGAATTGAAGGAGATGATTACTCTGACTAAATTCCTCGAGGAGGAGATAGGCCTTTCCGCAATAAGGGCATCCGAGTCTGATGTGGAAAGCTTCATTCAGGCAAACAAGGAGGAGCTGCAGGTTGTGCTGGATGAGGGGGATCCCGGCCTCCAGGATGTGCTGAAGGAAAGGATAAGGAACCAGCTTTCTCTGGAAAGGCAGAAGCAGGCCATAGACGCCTATCTCGCGGGGCTGAAGGCAACAGCAAAGATAGAATACTAGGTGGGAAATCTGAAAGCGAAGGGAATGGAGGGAATGGTTGGGACACTTTCGGCAGGCTTGCTGCTGGCCGCCTTCTTTGCAATATATATAATATCCATATCGCCAGCACTCAGCTTCCCTGCCAGTTCGTGCGGATCAATCAATGAATCCTCCGTGCTTATTTCAGATGTGGCGGCATCTGGCACATGCTTCACCGTGACGGGAAACGACCTCGCCCTCGACTGCCAGTTCCACCGGATTACGGGCGATGGGACAGGGTCTGGGATAGCGCTTTCGAATAACTTCAATGTGATGGTAAAGAACTGCATCATACAGGGCTTTTCCGCCGGAGTCAACGCCGGAAATTCCTTTGCAGCCGTGGAATCTTCCCTGATAGAAGGCAACGGGGCAGGCATCTTCGCTGACGGGACATCTCTTGTGAATGCCAATTTCAACTCCATTTCGAACAACACCCTGAATTTTGTCAACCAAAACCCCAACTATACATCCGATGCGACAAATAACTGGTGGGGGACGGCCAATCCGGCCGCGATAAGCGCCGCCATATCCGGCAGCATCTTCTTCCAGCCTTTCCTTTCGCAGGACCCTTACATTGACACGGATAATGACGGGATAATATTGCTGTTCGACAACTGCCCGCTGACTTCGAATCCCGGCCAGGAGGACGCTGACGGGGATGGCGTGGGGGATGCCTGTGACAATTGTGTGCAGGATTTTAACCCGTTTCAGGAAAATGCGGATTCAGACCAGCAGGGGGATGCCTGCGATATAGACGACGACAATGACTTTGTCTGCGATTTCGGGCCTTCCACTATTGTCCAGGAGCCGGCAAACCTCGCGCTGAATGCGGCTGCCACTGCTTCCTCGTTTGTCCCGCCATTCTCCCCCAGCCTTGCGGTGGATGGCGACCCGGCCACATTCCTCGCTATTGTCGGCATCCCGCCGCAGTCGCTCACAATTGACCTCGGCTCTGTCAGGAGGATAGACAGGGCAAGGATACTGTTCAACGACACTTTGTCAATCCTTTTTGATTACGACCTGCAGGTTAGCACGGACAATGTAAATTATACGGCAGTGGCCAGCGTGGCAGGGAATGAGGTTGAGTCCAACGAGCTTCCATTCGCGCCTGTGGACGCACGGTACGTCAGGATACAGATGCTTGACTTCAACTTCGAGGACGATGACTTGCGCATTAACGAGCTGGAAGTGTACGGCAGCACCACCCTCTGCACTGGCGGCCAGTCAGGGAGGGACGTCTGCCCGCTCGTCTCCAACCCGGGGCAGGAGGACGGGGATGGCGATGCGGTGGGGGATGTGTGCGACAATTGCGTGAATGTTTCCAACTTTGACCAGACAGATCTGGATGGGGATGGGAAGGGTGATGCGTGTGATGTTAACCTGTTCTTGAACAGTTTTACGTTTGATCCCGTAAATGAGAATGTGACAATCGACCCAGCGTTATTGACTTCAGTCGAGACAGGTTATTACGTCATACAGCTATACGATCCTGGCAGGCGTGATGATGTATCATCAGCCCTTAACGGGACAATTATTGGCATAATACCACAGGGTGCATATATCATCCAGACCACCAGGACAATGACAGAAATTCAAGGCAATCCTGATGTTCGCTGGGCTGAGATATGGCAGCCTGCTTTCAAGTTTTCCCCCGACCTCTACACGTACATTGGCACACTTTCAAACAATATTTCGCTGTTTACCGTCAAGTACTTCTCCGGATCACGGGATGCTGTCAATCAGAGCCTTGAAGCCCTCGGCGCACAGCTTGTTTATGAATTCGACAATTCCATGACCATTAGCCTCGCAGAATTGAATATAATCAACATATCTTTCATACCAGAGGTATTTCTGGTGGCACCATTCGCGGAGCCTGTAAACAAGAATGATGTCGCAAGGGGGATTACAGGAGTGCAGGCGATTCATGCTGGCAGCCTGGGAATGGGATTTATGGGCGCAGGCGAATTGATTGACATACTAGATTCAGGCCTTGATAACGGGACAAGTTGTATTGGCGTAGCGAATTGCACTGCGCTCAATCCGACAATACATGATGACTTCAAGGGCCGCATCATGGAGATCAGGAGAACAATGGGAGCGGGAAATGCAGTTGACGGCTCAGGTCACGGGACGCATGTGGCCGGAACTGCGGTTGGAGACGGTTCACGTTCAGGTGGCCAGTATGCCGGAGCCGCTCCAGCGGCTAATTTCATGATGCAGCAAAGGAATGGAAACGAGGCGGGTGGCATCAGTTATGCAATCTCACAGGGTTATAGGATACATTCAAATAGCTGGGGCGGTGTTGAATGTATGTTCAGATACCTGGCGCAGGCACAAAATTTCGACAATCTATCTTACAATAACCTCGGATCTGCAATAGTGTTTGCGGCGGGAAATGAAGATACTCCAGCTCCACCAATGGGATGCAATACAGGGGTGCCACCGAGGCAGAATTCCATACAACCAGAAAGCATAGCAAAGAATGTCATTGCCGTAGGCGCCACAGAAGATCTCAGGACAGCATTCGGCGCTGGAAGCGATGATCCGGAAGACATAGCCGCCTTCAGCAGCCGAGGTCCGCCAAGCAGTCCAATAACGGCCAATACTGTCAGGATTAAGCCGGACGTTGTTGCACCTGGCGCCCAGATACTTTCAACTAACGTGAACCTTGCATTGCTTGCCGCTGCCGCAAATGTTTGCACAAGCGGTTGGGGTGTTTTCAACGGCAACTATACATATTGTGGAGGGACAAGCATGGCCACACCTCATGTATCAGGCTCGCTGGCAATAATTTCTGAATACCTGAAGAAAGTGAAATCATATGCCGGCTCCCCTACCGGCGCTCTTTTGAAGGCCATGATAATTAACGGAGCGGAGGACATGGGAAACCGTGGAACTGCCGCACACGGAACAACCACCAGCGCACCTGACAATGACCAGGGATGGGGCAGGCTTAACATGAATGATACACTTTTCCCCAACAAGCGATTCACATCCCTGCTGTACAAGGATGACGAAAGCCCTGCCAGACTCAGCGCAACCGGTAACAGGGTCGAATATAAATCTTTTAATAACGTGCCAATAAGATTGTCCGAGGATGTAAATGCAACTGTAACCCTAGTATGGGCCGATCAGGCACCTACCGCTCTGACGCATGCACTAATTAATGATTTGGACCTTATACTTAACACAAGTAGTGAGGAATATAGGGGTAACATATTTAATGCTCAAGGATTCTCAGAAAAAAGAGGCGTCCGTGTCGGCCAGAAGGACGCAGTAAATAACGTAGAAAAGATTCATGTTCAGGCTCCAGAAGACGGGTTCTATAATATAACTGTGCGCGCGGCGTCAATTACTGGAAACCCCCAGGCATTTGCTGTAGTAGCGTCTCCAGTGCTGGGAATTGACGCGGCTAACATAACCAATGTGACTTATTATTTCCCGTATGGGGCCAAGATATACGCGCAGGCTGTCGGATTGGATAACAACACGGTTGTGGAGGTCGTGACTGTGAGTCACAAGAATGGGTTTTCCTGGAATACATCAGTACAGGTAACAAGCGGCGCGACAGGAGTTAACGGCTTCAAGTTCATGAACAAGAAGCCGACAACAACTTCACCAGATGGAACCATACCCCCGGGAGTGGAAGTATGGGACACATCAACAAAGAAAGAGAAGGACATATTTGATTCGAATGGCACATTCAATATGTTTGTAAACTATGACACAGCAGGCGCCAATGTCGTGTTCACCAAAGGCACCGACGTCATCGACTACCACAAGAAGGTCGGTTTCAGGGTTGGGGTGATAAACTCATCCACATCCCTGGGCGCATCCTTCAGGGACAGGTTCCTGGTTGGCCAGAAGGTGCACGCGAAGGGTGTTGGTTTTCCGCCGTCCACACAGATGGACATCTATGTTATCAAGGACCAGGACTGGACTGGCGTCGCAGACGGGTCTGCCCTGCCTGTACCGGTTGTGCCGAAGGTGACGCTTACGTCAAACACAGACGGCCTTATCATACCCACAGTCTGGGACGCCCCCAATGCAAGCCAGCGGGGCCTGTATGATATTGTCGTGGACGTCAACAAGAACGGCAAGTACGACAAGAGCATGGACGTGATTGACGGGTTCAAAGGGTACGGCTTCAAGGTAGTGTGCAAGTCCGGATCGAAGGCCTGTGGCGCCGTCGCCTCTGCCACGCCTGCTGGCGTCCAGAACAATGTATTCGCTGAAAACGACCCGGCAGCCGGCAAGATGGATCTGTTCGCCGAGGCGGACACGCCGGTGGACGCGTACCTGGTTGCTTCAGCCAGCCCGGTGGAGGACCTGGACGGGGCGACGCTTGCCGACGTGTCAGGCGGGAAGGAGACCATAATGCTGCAGGCAGACCAGGCGCTGAACACTGTACAGACCTTGTGGGCGGCCGGCGTAGAGGGGGATTATGAGATCATAATTGACGTGAACCAGGACGGGAAGTTCAACATTTCGGAGGACATATATGACCCCGACGGCCTGATTGTCACCAAGGACATTAGCACGCCCAGGTTCGCTGTGGACGGAAAGGGCAACCTGCATGTTGTCGCAGTGGAGAACGGTGTTGACAGCACTACCGGCTTCCAGTTCTCAAGGGTCATTTACGGGAAGGTTCCGGCAGACTACGGCGCGAAGGTGGACATAGGCAACCCTGACACATTTGACTGGAGCGGAGTGCAGGGTGTCACAAGCTTCAAGAACATATACCAGACCGGCAGCAGGGGCCGGCTGACATTCCCCGACATAGCAGTCGACTCCAAGGGGGAGCCGCACATAATTTTTGCCCTAAGCACATCAGGTTTCAACTGGCTGATTTACATTAAGCTCGACGAGAATGGCAACCGCGACAGGTGCATGGACGAGTCATCGCCGGGCGCCTGTGACGGCAATGGCCTGGAACTGCTCACCTACCACTGGGATGATTTCGAGGACATCCGCCTCAATTTCCCGACGATAGCAATGGACCAGACAACTGACCAGCCGGTGATATCTGCCAATGTCAGGTTTGTCTATCCCGACACTTTCTACTACAATTTCATCTACCCCTCCTGCTTCATAGGCATCACCCAGGTTCCAGTCCTGATCCACCCCCTTGTGCCATTCTTCACGACGCTTACCCTGAAGGCAGCGCCCATAACATTCTTTGGCGATTCAATACAGGTGGGAATGAGGGTCCCGGGGGCAAGCGGGGCGGTGCAGTGGCCGTTCGGGGGCGGGACTTATGATGATGCCTTAAGAAAGTACCTTGTTGCTGCCAATGAGGTCAGCGCCTGCCTTGAGGACATCGCCACTGTAAGGCCCAGGGGCGACGAGAACTGGGTCTGGATTACAGTGGATGAAGGCCACACCCTTGCGGCCAACTTTGACGTCTCCAAGGTGGATGTTGACAATGGCAGCAACATCCATGTGGCATACAGGGGCAACCTGATACAGGGTGACTTCTCCTCAGAAAAGAGGGTAAGATACTCGAAGATATACCAGGCGTCCCATGTCTCGGATATGGTCATATCGGACGGCCCGATGTCGTTTTGGTTCCCCTGGATAGACATTGACCATGAAGATAAATTCCACATCGCCTGGCAGGCAGGGGACAAGATTTACTATTATCCTGAGCTGACAGGAACCCAGACAGAGGTTGGAACGGTGTCGGATCCGGCTGCCACTGCAAGGCCCTCATTGAGTGTTGATGCGGAGGGGAACCCGCACTTTGCCTGGTCGGACCTGGACAACGGCGGGGGAATACTCCAGTACAGGAAGGGGAAGCGGGACGGCGGGACGGTAAGCTTCAACGACCCGGCGCTCCTGCTGGCGAATGCCAGCTCAGCTGCCGGCGCAGCGGCCATTTTACGATTCCCGCTGGTGGACACGAACAAGCTTGCCGCAGGCAGCGACTGGGAGGACAAGGTATTCGTAGGGTGGCTTGAGACTACGGATGAGACCATAATAAAATTCAGGAGGACGACACCGCATGTCAATTTCCTTATCGTCCTGGACGGCATTGACAAGGGCTTCCTTGACAACAACATCGGAAGCATGCCCAACCTGCAGATGCTGCTCAACGACTTCCCTTCAATAGTGGCGGAAGCGTCTCCCTCATTCCCTGTCACTACAATGTCGACGCAGGCTGAGATCTTCACCGGCGTGAAGGCAGCAGTGCATGGGGTGCTCGGAGACAACTTTGAGGCCGGGACGGATTATCTTTTCGTCCCCGACAATTCGCCGGATACGTCAACTGTGAACTCCATCCTGTCAGGCAACGGCGCACAGACCCTGTTTGACTATCTGGAGACAGCGGGCAGGAGCAAGGCCTCCGCCCCGGCGATTATCACGCAGGGAATACAGGCATCAAGGCCCGATTCCAAGTCCGATGCAGTGGTGGAATTCACTTTAGGCCAGGTTACAAACGAGCCCGACAGGGCGACATACCTGGCAGACCTCAAGAATAACGACCCCGACCCGAACAATGACGCAGCCGGGCTTATCGTGGCATACATCCTCACACATGACCACGGCGTGGCCACCGACCCCTCGGGCATCAGCCCCGCAACCATTGATGGCAAGATTGGAGACATCATGGACTCTCTAAAGGCCACTGGCATGTTCAACGACACAATCTTCATGATCACATCCGAACATGGCTTTACCGACACAGTGTCAGATGATGCGCACAGCCTGAGCAATGATGACCTCACCAATCTTACCAACCCGGCCGGTGTCAACATAAATGACCTGTACCTTAACGGCAGGTTCGCCTACTCGAAGGACGGCCAGGACGTTGCCAAGGTGATTGCCAATAACTCATACAACAGCCCCGGCAGCGAGTGGTTCGGCAAGGTGGACAGGATATTGTTCCTTTCAGGCGGGGTGTATAATGATTATTCATTCGACGGCACGTCTGAAACGCTGACGCCGGCAACAGACGCTTTCCTGTCTGACTTCATGGGCCCGGGCAGCAACCCGAGCATGATATTGTTCGCAGCACAGGATTACTATTTCGGGGAGCCCCACGAAGCGATAACAGAAGAGTCCCCGCTTCCCTTCATAATTGGCGGGAAGGGCTTTGAGCTGTTCTCGAGAGGCACGGCCAGCCTGCCGTCAGCGCTTGCAGCAACGGATATTACGCCTACTGTGGGCTTCTTTACGGGGGGCCAGAAGGCGGTGGATGTGATGTCATCCAGTGTGGATGGTGAAAATTTCTATGATCCCCAGCTGCTGATTGTGGGGGGCTCGCCGGTCGATTTCCACCTGTATGACTCCCAGGGCAGGCATGTGGGCCCTGATGCATTCGGCAACATTGAGCTTGAGATCCCGTCTTCGCAGTATAGGATTGATCCCATAACAGGCAAGAAGATGATTTCGCTGCTCCAGGCGCCTGACCAGTACAGGTTTGAGGTGAGCTCTTTTGGGTATGGGATGTTCAGCCTTTCTGTCATGATGGACAATGGCCGGGAGAGTTTTGCGGTGGAGTACCCGAAGACTGCGATTACGCCCTTCTCATCCGGGAGGCTTGACCTTGACGGGGCTTTCAGCCTTGAGGTGGACTATGAGGGCGACGGCGTGTTCGAGACGATTGTCGGGCCGCCAGTAATGATAGAGGTTCTGCAGGACATGGAAGGCATGTCTGCCACGGCGGACATCGTGAGGCTGAAGGCAAAGACTCCTGCCAGCACTGACCTTGCCGGAGCAACCGGGGTCACGGTCGAGCTGATGAACAAGATGGAGCTTGCCAATGAGAGGATATCCGTCAGGAAGTATCTGGATGCAAACCTTGATTCCGCAGGGTTCTACACCCTGGACAGTTTTGTCGAGATAAATGTCACCCCGGGCATCCTGGACAATTCAAAGCTGCTGGATGCCATTATAAGCTATCCTGAGCAAATTGCAGTAGCCAAGGCCCTTTCGGAGAAGTCCTTTGCAATATATGACCTGGACACCCTTGCAAGGCTCAATTCAACAGTGGACCCGGTCAACAACCGGATAAGGGCCAGCCTTCCTGGTTCAGGGAGGTATGTTGTCGCCACAACAGACAGGACGCCGAGGATAGAGAGCATTGCAATCACGCCGCCGGCGTCGAACATCCCGAATGCCACCGTCAATGTCACGGCAATGGTCACTGATGATTCTGCCATAACAGAGGTCAATGCCACCCTGAACGGCGCCACCCAGGGCATGGCCTTCAATTCAGCCACGGGCCTATACGGGGCGCTGATTGCCGGGCCCGGCATCTCGGGACGTTATGATGTGATTGTCACGGCAGCGGACAATACCGGGAATGTGAAATCCAGGATATCATCCTACCTGCTGGATCTTGACCCGCCCCGGATAACAATCCAGTCCCCCAAGAACACATCGCACATAACCAACAGGATTACCCTTGGCTTCTTCGCAAACGAGCAGGCCGCGCAGGCTTACTCAGTAGACGGAGGGCCGCAGGTTCCTGTCAACAATACGCAAGCCTTCAGGCTCACCAGCGTGCCTCTGACGCTCGCATCCGGCCAGCATTCAATAACAGCCACGGCAACGGATGTCTTCGGCAATCCGTCATCGAAGACGGTGGACTTCTCGATAGATGCGGAAAGCATAAGGGTTTCCGATTTTGGAATGGCCCTTTTTGACAGGCCAAACACTCCAGTCCAGGCGGCGGCGAAGGTCACTAACACCCTGATTACCCCAGTGTCCGGCGTGAATGTCCAGCTCTTTGTGAACGGCAGCCTTAGTGGAAGCCAGGTGCTTAACCTAACGGGCGAAGAATCAAGGGACATACTATTCACATTCTCCAGGCCGGCGGGCAGGTATAACGTCAGCGTCATGGCTGTGCCCCTGCCGCAGGAGAGCTACCTGGCGGACAATGTCCTGCATGACGAGATCCTGATTACCAGCAAGGTGCCGCTTCTGCTTGTAAATGACAACCCCGGATCGGATGACGCAGTATACAGGCAGGCCATCCAGGCAGCCGGCGGGCTTGGCTACGACTACATTCCATTTGACGTCTCAAAGAGGGGCCCGCCAGGTGCTGCCCTCATGGACCGGTTCCCGCTGGTTGTGTGGCTGACCGGCGGCGACATAACGCTCACCCCCATAGAGACCAGGAACATCAGGTCATTCATGGATAACAGGGGCTACCTTCTCCTGTTCAGCAATAACCTCGGAAGCAAGATTGGAAGCGACAGCTTTTACAGCGACTATCTGCTGGCCGATTTCAGGAAAGCAGGCAAGAGCCTTACGGTGGAGGGAAGCTTCAGGGACCCCATAGGGAACGGGTTCCTGTTCACCATCACAGGGCCGGGTGAGGAAATCAAGCCGCTTGCCCCTGGCACGGAATCATTCAGGTACTCGGGAGGGGAATCGGCAGCTGTAAAGGGCGGCAACGGCATATTCAAGTCAGCCTATTACACGTTCGGGCTTGAGGATGTCAGCGATCCTGCCGTGAGGACCCAAGTAATGGAGAGGACGCTGGAATTCTTTGACATAGACATCGACCCGCCTGCCCTGTCAGGCATCAGCCCGCCGGCAGGCTTCTCCTTCCCGGTTAACACCAGCAGCGCAGCCCTGTCGCTGCAGACTGGCGAGACCGCGGAGTGCAGGCTGTCCGGCACCACCTCATTCTTTGGCAACATGAGCGCATTCAACTCTACAAACAGCACTGCGCACACCGCGACGGTGGGAGGCCTGGACAATGGAAAGAATTTCACGTTAATGGTCAATTGCAAGGATGTCTTTGGCAATGAGAACGACACCGAGGAATTCAGGTTCCACATCCACAACAGGACCTTCCTGCCGCCGGCCCTGGGGGCCATCACCGATGTGGTTGTGCATGAGAATGATGCTGTCAATATCACTTTGAACCTGACGGACCCGGAAAATGACCCGCTGAATATAATGGCAGCTGACATAGAATTGTTTGGCCTGAGGCCGATTGCCTCAAGGTTCACCATCGCGGGGAACAGCCTGCAACTGCAGCCTAATTACAATGACGCAGGGCTTTACAAGATAAGGGTTTCTGCAAGCGACGGGTTCGACACGGTCTCAAGTGATTTCATCATGGTCATCATTAATGTCAACAGGCCGCCTGTACTGGCAGCAATAGGCAGCAAGGTAGTGGCAGAGGATGCGTTTTTCCAGCTTGATGCGGACGCCATTGACCCTGACGGCGACAATATTGAATTCTCGGACAATTCTTCCCTGTTCAACATTAACCCGTCCACGGGCCTCATAACATTCACGCCCAAGCACGCCGATGTCGGCACATATAGCGTCAACATAAGCGTGAACGACTCCACGCTGGCTGATTCCGAGGTGGTCCAGCTGCGGGTGACAAACACCAACGACAGGCCTGATGTGCAGTTCATTCCGCCACAAACAGCCGTGGAAGGGACGCTGTTCACTTACCAGGTCCTGGCATCCGATACGGACGGCGATCCGCTGGCGTTCTCAGCCAGCACCCAACTGTTCAACATAACGCCGCAGGGCCTTATAAATTTCACGCCATTGAACGCGGACGTGGGGACGCACTTCATAAACATCACTGCCACGGATGGCCTGGCCTCAGACACTGAACTGCTCAACCTCATTGTCCACGAATTCAACCAGGCTCCAGTCATCACGTCAATCCAGAGGAACATCACAGTACTGGTCAACGAGACGCTCAACATCAACGTGACAGCGTGCGATCCAGACTTTGATCCGGGGTGCCCATGAAAAAGGGAATATCCAGCAGGAATGCAGCGATGGTGACGCTGGTTATGCTAGCCGTGGCAATGCCCATCCTGTTTGCAACGGCGCAGCCAACAGACCCTGACCTCATTATCGAGTCAATATTCACGGATCCCCTGGTGCTTGTTGACAGCCAGCCCGTGCTGATAACGGCTACGGTAAGCAATATTGGAGGCATAACCATAACAGACCCCGTAGACGTATTCTTCTCCATTGATGGGAATCTTTATGATATTGCCACTGATTCCAGTCCCCTGCCGCCCAACTCCAGCGTTAACCTGTCATTCACATGGTTTGCGGTTGCCGGGCAGCATACGGTGGCAGCGGAGGCTGACCCTAACCAGCTGGTGCCTGAGGACAACGAAACAAATAATGTTCTGGTGCAGAACCTGCCGTTTGTGTCAGGCCCCGACCTTGTCGTAACAGGGGTCTTTGCTTCCCCCGAAAGGCTGAGGCCTGGCGACCCGGTTACATTCACCGCGACGCTTGCAAATCGAGGCATTACCGATATCACTGCTGACTTTTATCTAGAACTCGATGTTGATGGGACTCTACTGACGTATGATTATGTTGCTGATGACATACCTGCCAACGGGTCAGTGAATTTCACATCTCCTGTAGCATGGACCGCAACCAGCCCAGGGATTCACAATATAACCATGGCAGGTGATGTTTTCGACTACATTGCTGAACAGGACGAGTCCAATAACCAGCACTCAAACCTCTTCAGCGTGCTTGGCCCGCCGGCTATAGCCAACATCACGACAAATCCCGCATATCCAGGCCTGAACCAAGACGTCACTGTGATGGCCAATGTGACGGCCGAGGCAGGGGTAGCATCTGCCACGCTTTCCTATTCATTGAACGGCTCGGCTTTCATTAATGCTACTATGGTGGAAAATGCGGGCCTTTACGAAGCCACTATTCCGGGCCAGGCTGCTACAACAAATGTTGCCTTCATCATCTCCGCAGCGGATCTGGATGGCTTCTCGGCATCAGCCCAAAAGGCCTTTATAATGGACGGCAGCCCGCCGACCATTGCAATGGGACAAGTAAGCCCGCCGGTTCCCAATGCCACCACCGAAGTGGAAGTCAACGCAGACATCAGGGACAACGTAGGCATCGGCCACGCGGAGGTGCTGTACTCTTTAGATAACATCACATTCAGCTCAGTGCCATTCAATGAAACAGGAATTTCCCTTATTCCCAGCGATCCCGGCATTGGGTCCGGCCCGACAACTCTCGCTTCATCGTACCTGTTTTGGGATACGCAGTCAGGCGGCTATATAAATGATGGCGGAAGCGACGCATATGACGGGATGTACTTCCTGAATTACCAGGGATCCAATTATGGCGAAAGCGCCGTCCAATGGGAAGCCAGCCAGCGGGAGATAGTGTTCAGGGCCCAGACAATAGGAGGACTGGTGTTCTCAAGGAAATTCTACGCCCCCCAGTCAGGATACTGGGGCAGGTACATAGACACCGTCCATAACCCGGCAGCAGGCCCCGTGAATATTACGATGAGTGTGCATGGCAACCTGGGATCGGACGGCTCCACAACGACATGGGCGACGGAGAGTTTTTGGCTTGGAACAGACGACACGAACGGCGTAGGTGATCCCTCGCTGGCCCATGTGTTCGGGAAGATTGGCGCGTCCGGAACCAATATTATCTTTACGGACAATGTAGACCTCACCTACAACCTGATTGTCCAACCCGGCGAAAACAGGTCTGTTGTAACATTCGCCGTCAAGACACCCAACCAGACGCATTCCAGGATGATAGCCGAGGAGATTGTCGCCCTCTTCGACAGCGAGTCCAGCGAGTACAATGCATTCATGACAACAGGAGAGGCTGCAATTGTCGCAAACTGGAAGATGGCCACCACGGCAGCCGTGATACCGGCCAGCAACAGGACAGGCGATGTCTTTTATTTTGTGAATGCAACCGACCTGAGCGGTAATTCGGCTGCGTCCGCAACAGCAAGCTATTTCACCGATGGCAACCTGCCGAACATCACAAACATAACCTTCCCGCTTGCCGCCACCATCGACCAGAACGTGACTATTTCAGCCATAGCAGCGGACGATATGGGTATTTTGGCGGTCTTCCTTAACTACTCCCTTGGTTCAGGCTACCAGCTTGCCCAGATGGCGCCGGTGGGGTCTGGCATTTATGAGGCCACCGTGGACCTGTCGCCTGCCGCCGGAAACATGACATTCTCCGTGATCGCGCTTGACACCGCGAACAACCACGGGGTTTCCAGCCAGTTCACTGTTGTGGTTTTCAAGCCGATAATACAGGTTTCCCCTTCTTCAATGAGCGTGTCAGGTGTGATAGGGGAGTTCCTTGCAAGGAACCTGACAATTGCGAATGACGGCGACCTGAACCTCACGGCTATAATCCAAACACCGCGGTTTGCGGGCCTGCAGGGGCAGTTGACGGCGGCTTCATGCCAGGACGAGTTCATTATCACGGGAGACGGTAACGGAAACCTCTATTACATTAGGTCAAACGGGGACGGCACGTTCGGGCCGCAGACATTCATCGGGTCCAATGATCTCAACGTATGGGGCCTTGGCATAGCCGATTTCGACAGCGACAGCGACTGCGACTTTGTGCATGGGGGGAATTCCAATAACATCAGGCTCTACAGGCAGATATCATCCGGAAGCTTCGGCCCGCCGGCAATCGTAGGCACGTACACGAGCTCGGGTTATTCAATGGACATTGCGGCAGCAGACTATAATAATGACGGAAATGCAGATTTTGTCATTTCAGGAAACAACAACCTGCTGTTCCTTTTCTCGGGCAACGGCGACGGGACGTTCGTGAGGACCTCGCTTCAGAATTCCTTTGACACGGCAAGGGGCAAGGACGCGGGTGACGTGGACAACGACGGCAACATGGATTTCGTAATAGCCACGACATCCAATAATCTCTACCTTTACAAAGGCAACGGCGACGGGACGTTCCAGCCCTTCACCACGATTACTCACCCGTTCAGCAATGTGTATTCTGTGATGCTTGGCGACTTTGACGGCGACGGCAACACCGACATATTATCTGACACCGGCGGCTCCGGCGGTCTGTATTTCCTGGGAGGCCGGGGGGACGGGACATTTGAGCCTGAAATTTTCGTGGGCGCAAACCTTAATAATTACCAGCCCGGCGACGCCTTTGACTTCAGCGGAGACGGCAATCTTGACATTGTAATGACTGATTTCAGCAGCAGGCGCGTCTGGTATTTCCCCGGCAACGGCGACGGGACGTTCCAGGCGGGTCAGCTAATAGGCGCGGCCGTTGGGTCAGGTGACAGGATGGGTATTGCGGGGCCGCTGGCTTCCAATGCCGTGAGGGTTGTAGTCCAGCCGCACGCCTCGGCAACCCTTGAATACGTGTTCGATTCAACTGTTCCTATTAACAAGACAGATAACATTACGATAAGGACAAACGACGGCGCAAACCCAAAGATATTTATCCCTGTTTCCCTTGAGGTTATTGACATAGTCTATCCAAGCCTGTTTAACATCACGCAGACCCCCACAGCGCCTACTGTGGATGATATTGTAACCATTACCGCGGTGGCGACCGATGATTCCGGCATTGCCTCAGTCCTAATCAACTATTCCGTGGGCGGCAGCTACGCGCTCGCCGCCATGAACCTCACGCAGAACAGCACCTACCAGATCGATATTGACATGTCTGCAGCCACAGGCAATCTCACATACCAGATAACGGCGACAGACCTTGGCGGCAACCAGAACATCTCTGAGGTATTCACAACAATTGTATCGGCTCCGGCCATTGCTGTCTCACCGGCTTCCCACGATTTCGGTACGCTTCTAATTGGTGATGTTGCAAGGCAAAACATCACAATAGGCAACAATGGGACTTCAGCGCTGAAGGCCACTATCACGATACCCCGCTGGCTGAAGTTCACCTCTCCAGGCACGCAGGCCGAATCCCTTTTCCTGGTTGCGGGCGACGACTCGAGCGGCCTATATACAATCAGCATATTCGGAAACAACACTTTCGGCGCAATTAACAAGTCCCTTGTCTTCGGCACCCTACACAGGGGTGTTGGGAATGCGGATTTCGACCTTGACGGCGACCAGGACTTTGTCACTGGAAATCCAAGCAATAATCACATGTATTTCGCCGAGAACAGGGGTGGAATGAATTTTGCCGCGCCCAGGCAGGCCGGCACTCCCATATCATTGAGCTCATACGTGATGGATATAGCCACAGGGGATTTCAATAATGACAAATTCCCCGACTTTGTGGTTTCGGGAAATAATGATGATCTCCACCTGTTCTTAGGATACGGCAATGGCAGCTTCAACGCAACAACCATAACTTTCAATGCTCCAGGCAGCAGCGGAAGGGGCAAGGACGCTGCCGACCTGAACGGGGATAGCTACCTGGACTTCGTATACGGAGAATGCTGCACCGGCACTGTATATGCCTACCTGGGCAATGGCATGGGCGGGTTCGCGGAAACCTTCCTGTTTGACACCTCCGGAAACAGCGACGACCCTTACGGCATCGCAGCGGCGGACTTTGATGGCGACGGCATTGCCGACATAATAGCCCAGGGAGGGAGCGACGGCGAGTTCAGGCTTTACAAAGGGCTTGGTGACGGAAGGGCATTTGCCGACATGGGCCCCGTGTTCGACACCGATAATCCCGGCGGCGCGGACAACTTTGACTTTGATTCGGACGGCGACCAGGACATTGCAGTAATGACCGGCGGAACCAGGGATGTCAGGTATTACAGGAACAATGGCACAGGATCATTTGCGTTTGACAGGAGCCTCGGATTAACCACAACAACGTCATTCGGCATTGCGGCGCCGGAAATATCCGATGCAATGCGGGTGAACGTGCCTGCTGGCCAGTCTTTGCAGATAGAAGTGCAGGCTGACACTTCACTTGCCTTGGCCGAAAACAGGACAATAACCATAAGATCGAACGACCCCCTTGCACACGAAACAGCAATCCCGGTTTCAGTTGACATACATGATACAATGCCTCCCGCATTCACTTCAATTGAAACCATACCACAGGTCCTGACCGTGGATTACACGGCTGAGATCCGGGCTGTGGTCACAGACAACTCAAGAATACGAAATGTCACAATAAACTTTTCAGTTGGCGGCAGCCCGTTCTCCGTCCGGAATATGACTCTGACAAGTCCGGGCACCTATTCGCTGTTCACAAGCCTCAGGA
>JACQOB010000169.1 GCA_016202745.1 Candidatus Aenigmatarchaeota archaeon
ACTGCCACCGCCTGAGGAAGCGCATGCCCCGCAGTCCCCGGAACAGGATGTGCAGGTTTCCCCTGAATCGCAGAATCCGTCCCCGCAGTTTGTTGCGGCTGACCTGCACGTGTTGTGCACGCAGAATCCGTCAGAACAGCCGTTGTGGATGTTGCCGGTATTTGGTTGAGAATTGTAATCCCTGGGGCATGTATTTGCACTGGCAACCTTGTGGATTAGAAGGTTTAATTGACCGTGGTCTCCAATAGAATATGTCTGGGGCGTTCTGTTTGTTGGATCGGCATCAATTCCAAAAATCCTGAAGGTTACATTTGCTGGTGTTGTCCCTTCTACATCAATAAGATAATAGCCTGAAGAGTAAAAGCCCACCGTGGTATTTTGTTTGGATATATTATTTATCAAAGCTTCAACAGGGGCTCCGTTTGTTGAGGTATTAATTGTTGTGCCGCTGACTATCGTAACATTTCCCCACCAGCTTCCTGCCTGGGCTGAAACCATGATTGCCTGGGAAAGTAGCAATATTGCAGCAAATGAAAAAATAATGAATATATTCCTGGACTTCATAACCCCTCAGTGGATATTCCCCTTATTCTATATAAAACCACATTGATGTATCCTGGGTCTTTTTGATATGATAAGGCAGGGCATTGCTGTTGTTCATGTGGGTAAGGCTGTTAACTGGCCTTGAGCCGTTGTATGAAAGCCAGGCACTTGATGCAGATAATGTGCCATTGTTATAGTATACCAATGAATATAGGTTGTCTATTGATCTTAGGACGCTTGCAACAGTAAAATTGCTGTTAAGCGAATCGTATGACTCCAGGACATCCTCCGGCTGCAGAGTCAGAGTGGACCATGTGCCTGCCGAAAGCCTTGTAGTAATATTATACCTTGTTGAGACATTCAGGTAAGTCTTATTGTAAACAATATTCCCTACTATGTCCTGCAAAGTGGCTTCTAATATGTCAATATTCCACACAAAGCTGTCCCATCCCTCTATGTCTTCGTAATGGTCTGCCAGGAGTGTTATATTAACCTGGCTTGAATTGACAGAGGTTGTGGTTGTGCCAGCAACTGTCAGCTGTTCTGATCTTGAGCGATCCTGGTGCTTGACTGTAATGTTTGTAATTCTAATGTTGGTTGAATCGACTTTTTCTGAAAATGTCAGAGATACCACTCTAGTTCTTAGGTTATAATTCCATGAAGTCAGGTTAGGTTGGGTGTTGTCAATAGTGATGTTCTGCCTGGCTATTGAGCCGTTTGAGTTGCCGGCTGAGTCAGTGGCGTTTATTACAAGCGTGTAGTTGCCGTCCGAAAGCAGGGTTGTGTTGACTGAGAAGGTCGTGTTGGTGTAGTTGGAGACAACAGAGAAGTTGCCTGAGGAGTTGCGGAACATCAGGAGCAGGCTTGAGAGCGGGCTGCTGTCAGAAATTGTGAAATTTACGGAAATGTTCTGGCGGACATAGGCTGTCCCAAGGTAGGTGGCATTGTTGGTTACTGATACGAGGGAGCCTGTCGGGTTGGTGCTGTCAAGGGAGAGCGTGAACACGACACTTTCAGTGTTGTTCATGTTGCCCTGGCTGTCGTTTATGAAGAAGCGGGCTTCCCAGACGCCGTCAGGCATGGAGAGGTTTGTGTATCCCCAGTTGCCAGAGTAGTTCGTTAGGGTGTAGTTCTGCGGGCCCTGGCCTGCGATTACGCTGATGTTCCTTACCTGGACAACCCCTGAGCCTGGATTGTTTTCAAGCACGGTGGCGTTGAAGTTGATTGTGCGGGTGGTTATTATAGTGGTGTTCGAAGGAGAGGTTATGGTTATGTTCGGGGCTCCCACATCAAGAGTGATCGTGAATACCACTGTCTGTGTCAGGTTCAGATTTCCTACAGAATCGTTTATGAAGAAGCGGGCCCTGTAGACCCCCTCAGGGACAGAGAGATTGGTGTATCCCCAGTTTCCTGAGTAATTGGT
Organism: Candidatus Aenigmatarchaeota archaeon; assembly: GCA_016202745.1. GTDB lineage: Archaea > Aenigmatarchaeota > Aenigmatarchaeia > QMZP01 > QMZP01 > JACQIG01. The sequence continues at coordinate 1,967 of JACQOB010000169.1, forward strand.
GAGGGAGAAGTTCTGGACAGCTCCGCTCGGGTTCAGTGGGGTCAGCTCAACCACCCCGGATCCTGGGTTGGGCTCAAGGACGGTTGCATTGAAATTTACAGTCCTGGTAGTGCTGAAGGTTGTGTTGCCAGGGGAAGAAATTGTCACGTTCGGGACAGCATCATCCACTGTTATTTCAACAAAGACCGAGCTGTTTGAATTGGTGGCGTTGTCTGTTGCAGTGACATATATCCTGCAGTTGTTTGAAATGCCATCCCTGATTGCGCAGCCATAGTCAGCAGCTGAGGCGTCCCGGGACCAGTTCCCGTTGGTGGCATTTGTTCCTGCCTGAGTGGTGGCGTTCCCGAATGTTACGCTGGAAATGTTGAAGTTTTCAAGTACGGTTGCGTTTGTCCTGAAGACAGTGGCGCTTTTTACAAGCGGGGTCCGGCTGGAATTGGAAGAATTGCCGGAGAATATCGTGATGTTGGTGTAAGGTGTGGTTACATTCGGCCTCACGTCATCTATCACCATCGTGGTTGTGGAGGAGGCAATGTTTCCGGCTGCGTCCCGGGCATACACCCTGATCGTGCAGACCCCTGCGGTCGGGCATCCGAGGGCTGAGCCATTGGTTTCAGCTGTGAAGTTGTTGGCCTCCTTCAGGGTAAGGGAGACATTGGTTGCTCCAGTATTGCCGGAAGCGTTCACATTGGAGTCAACCCTGTTGGTGTCAGTCACGATCGAGGTAAGGTTGAACATTGCGGTTGAGACCTTGTCCACTGAAGTGTTTGTCAATACGCTGAGTACTGTTGGGGCAGTGGTGTCTATTGAGATCGTGGTCGCGACAGAAGCGTTCAGGTTGCCTGCTGAGTCATTGATGTAGAATGTCACTATGTAGACCCCCTCGCCGATCGAGGTGTTTGTGAAGCCCCAGTTTCCTGAGCGGTTGGTCAGGGTGTAATTGTTGTTCACAGATCCCTGCGTGAGTTGCAAAACCCCATAGTTGGGATTGGGCTCGAGGACTGTTACGTTGAAGTTCACCACAGTGGCTGAAATGTTGGTTGAGGTCGGGGATTGGAGGGTAACATTGGGGGCGAAATCGTCCACTGTTATGTCAATGAATACAGAGGAGTTGGAATTGGTGGCATTGTCAGTGGCCGTGATTGTAATCCTGCAGTTGTTAAGGATTCCGCTCACGTCCCCGCAGCCGAAATTGATGGCAGAAACATTCCTGATTGACCAGTTGCCGTCTGTGTTGTTGATCCCTCCTATCCTTGTGCCGTTCCCGAAGGTGACATTGGAGATATTGAAGTTCTCGAGGACTGTGACATTGATCCTGATCAGCTGGGAGCCCCTCACAAGCGGGGAGGTGCCTGCAAAGACAGTCACGTTTGTGGTGGCATTTGTGACATTGGGGGAGGAGCTGTCCACAAAGATTGTGGTGGTTATGCTTCCGTTAATATTTCCGGCCGTGTCATTTGCATAAAACCTTAGTGTGCAGACCCCGTTTGTAACGCAGCCCAGGTCAGTGGGCCTGGTTGAGACATTGTAATTGTTGCTTCCAGTGGATTGCATTGAGACATTGGTCGCCCCTATATTGCCTGAAACATACACTGAACTGACACCGCTTCCGGAATCAGTCACAGTTATGGACACGTTGAACCTGAATGTGGGCTGGAAATCAACTCCGGTTTTGTTCACGATCGGATTGGTGACAGATGGGTTTCCGTTGTCCACAGAGGCTGATATAGGCGCTGCCGCAGTCCCGTTGGTGGCGCTGTTAAGCTGCCTCTGGGAGTCGGTCATGTTGAAGAAGAACTCCATCACATCTCCTGTGGAGATGCCTGCAATTCCCTCGACATTGACAGTAATATTGCAGACATAGTGCGGTGGGCTCGGTCCAGAATCAGGGTCTGCATAGCAGACGGTTGTATTGGATGAATAGGATGCTGCACCCTGCCTCTTGTAGAATACTGTTATGTTGTTGGTCTTGTTCAGATTAAGCTCAACAACCTTTGCCCTGAAAAGGACGGCATTCGGGTTGGAAACAGTTCCGTTTGAGGATGGTGATGTGCTGTTTATTACAGGGGATACAGTATCAACGGTGAACGTGACCGACTGCCCGTTATTCACATTGTTCGCGGCGTCATAGATGAAGAAGCGGGCATTATATACTCCGTTCGGTATGGAAAGGTTGGTGAAGCCCCAGACTCCTGAATAGTTGGTTAGTGAATAGTTTGCAGCTGTCTGGCCGGCTGAAAGCGGTGTAATCTGTACCACTGCAATGCTCTCATTTGCAGGGTTCTGCTCCTGGACAGACACATTGAAATTGACAGTTGTCCCTGTTGTGACGTTTGCAGGGGATGTGATGGTCACGTTCGGGCTTGAATCATCAACTGTTATGTTAATATAGACTGAATTGTTCGTGTTCCCGGCCGCATCTGCAGCAGAGAACAGCAAAGAGCAGCCCATATTGCTTCCAACCCGGCAGCCTGCGCTCAGGGCAGTGAAGGTTGAATTTGTTCCAAATATGTTCGTGCCTGCAACGGCAAGGCTCAGTGAGGAATTGAAGCTGAGGCTGAGGTTCAGCCCGCTTGTATCATTTATAAAGCGGCCGCTTACATTCACCCTGGTGTCGTCCCTGTTTGTGTCAGAGACATTGACACGCACATTGATTATCTGGTCCCCCCTTACAATAGTGTCATTTACCACCGCATTTGTCACTGCTGGAAGGACAGTGTCAACCGCAAATGTTACGGTCACGGAGTTGTTCTGGTTGTTTACTGCATCGCTTATGAAGAACTGGGCAGTGTAAATCCCGTCAGGCATTGAGGAGTTCTTGAATGTCCAGATCCCGTTCACCGTGTTGTTCAGGAGGGAGAAGTTGGTGGCTCCCTGGCCAAGAGGGGTGATCTGGACGACTGCGAGCGAGGCGTTGCTGGGATTGTTTTCATCAACAGTGACATTGAAGCTTACAGCAGAAGTGGTGGTGGAGTTTCCTGCCAGCGGGGAGGAAAGGGTCACATTTGGCCTGATGTCATCCACTGTTATATTAATATAGACAGAGCCGTTGTAATTGCCTGCCCTGTCGCTTGCATTTATCCTGATTGTGCAGACCCCGTCATCAATTGTGGAGCAGCCCAGGCTGTCTGCTGTGGAGGTTATCAGCCAGCTTCCGTTTGACTGGTTGGTTCCTCCCAGTTCGATTCCGCCTCCAAAGGTCACATTAGACATGTTGAATTTCTCAAGGACTGTCACGTTTATCCTGAAGACCTGCCCGCCTGTCACAATCCTGTCCGTGTCGTTTGCCACCGGAGCGGTCACGTTCGGGGCGTCATCGTCAATGAGGGCGACAATGGTTGTGGTGTTTGCGTTCTCGGCTGAATCCACCCCGAAGAATGTGAAGGTGCAGTACGTGTTTGTGGGGCAGCCCACATCAGTCGGCCTGAGCGAGCCGTTGAATGCATTGTTTGCTGTAAGGTTGATTGTGAGGTTCGTCCCTCCCGAGTTTCCTGAAACCTTTACATGTGAATCGTTCCTGTTGATGTCAGTAACCGTGACAGAGAGATTGATGCGGCTTGTTGACTTGAGGTCTGCTGTGCTGTTCTTTATGGCATCCTTGACCATTGGAAGCGTGGTGTCCACAGTAAGCGTGAAGTTCGTGTCAGGAGTGGCATTTACCCCTATATTTCCCTGGAGGTCGGTTGAATTGAACCAGAACCCCACTACATCACCGTCCTGCACGCTGAGAGGGGAGGCTGTCAAATCCACTGTCGCATTGCAGAACCAGTTGGGCCTGAGGCTTGATCCGTAGAAGCAGGTCATGTTCACCTGGCGATGAGGAGTTCCAAACCCCTTTCTCCTTACAGAAAGAGTGGCATTCGTGACATTGGCATATTCCCCGTGAAGGATGCCTGGATTGTCTTCAGTCAGGTTGGCGGTAAAAATAACCGCTGAAGGAGTGTTCGTGAATTCCCCGCTTGGGGGGCCGGTCACATTGATGACCGGGACAACGTCGTCCCTGACAGTGATTGTCTGGGCCCTGGATTCCATGCTTCCGTTGTCATAAATCCAGGTTATTGTGATTGTTCTTTCGGTGTGGGTCCTGTTGATCACAGTGAAATTGAAGGCAAGGGACACATTTGTGCCTGCAAGTGCAAATCCCCCTGGGTTGCCTGTGTACCAGGTCAGGTTCCCTACAACGGAGGTGTCATTGAAAATGGCCGAACTATTGCTTGTCATGTTGCTTCCAGGAACGAAGGAGAACACGGAGTTGTCAAACGTTATATTGACGCGGGTTATGTTCCCGCTCTGGTTGGCCAGGCCAGTGTTGTTTATCGATATGTTGAACTGGCGGCCATAGGAAGTGGAATTCGTGCTGATGTCAATTGTTGAATTGGAAGCTATTGCAGCTGAAGAGGCGATCGCTGGCCAGATGAGCTGGACAAACAGGGTCGCGGCAACTATTGAAAAAAGTATTGCTGCGCTGATCTTGGCGACTCCTGTGAATCCCCTCAAATTTCTAAAGACCCCCCTGCCAAAAGTCATGTATAAAATAGTCTGTCCTGGCTTATAAACTTTGGGGAGAAATTTGGGAGCAAGGATTTAACTGAATTGACGCTTCCGGGCAGTTTTATTGTGTTTGCCTGCCCTCTTTGTCCTGCTTTGCCTTCAGGAACTCCCTTACCTCATTGATCCCTGTCTCAACTTCTCCTGAAAGCCTGATCCTGTCCAGCCTGGTCAGTTTTGTCTCCTCCAGAAGCCTCAGGTTGTTTTCAATTGTGTCCAGCCTTTCCAGGGCAGCCTTCCTGGCCTGGCCCTTTTTCTTCAGTGTCTTTTCCCTGGTCCGGTCCCACTTCTTCCTCAGACTCCTGATCCTCCATCCCCAGCCGAGAAGGAAGCCCAGCATCTCAGGGCCTCCTCAGGAAGACAGCGGCCACCACCATTGCAACCGCAATCACTGCAATCACCAGGAATATGTACAGGGAGTTTCTCAGGTCAAAGCCCTGGGTCTCCCCCTGCTCTAAACAGCTCCCTTCAGAGCAGCCGTATGTGCATTTCTTCCCCTTGAGGAATTCCCCTGAGGCGCAGGTGTAGATGGTGGGCCCGATGCAGATTGCTTCCCCTGGGCTGCAGGATCTGGGCGGCTCTGAAATGCAGTCGCCAGGGCAGGTTGTCTCGGTTTCCGGGGGGATGCAGGCCCCGTCATTGTTGCAGAGGCTCGGCCCCCTTACTATTTCCTTGGCGTTTATTACAAACAGGGAGAATGTCCGGGGAAGGTCAGACTTGTAAGAAGCTGTCAAAACCCCTCCAGTGGAATTCCGGGCAAGGAAGAACAGCCTGGTGGGGACATTCTCCTTGAATGAGCCGTTCTGGTCAAGCTGGCTGAGGACCACTATCTCTGGATCGCCCCCTGCAAACCTTTCAATCCACCTTCCCTCCACAGTGAAGAAAAAGTATCCAGAGGCCTGGAAATTCGGCTCTATCTCAAAGGCAGTATAGACTGTCTTGTTTATTGTTTGGAAGTCCCTGATTATCTCTCCCTTTTCCACGAATGAGACTTCCTGGATAACAACCTTTGTCTGGACCTCCTCCTTTTGAGGGGTGAATTCCAGCTGGGCCCCTCCAGGGGTTTCCCTTTCCACAGGGATTTCCAAGGTTTGTTCAGCCTTTATCTTTGAGACATGGACCTCTCCCTCCACGTTCTCCAGTATCTCAATCTTCTCCGGGGTTATCTTAGCTGCCGGGACATAAGTCTCGGCCGCGGTCACCACCTTGATCTCAATCTCCTCCTTTGGAAGGACGCTGCCCCCGTCCCCTGCAGGAGGAGGCGGAGGAGGCGCTGGGCAGGCCGCAGGGGTGCAGGAACTGCATGTCCCGTGTTCAGGATCGCAGGTATTCTGGCAGCATGACTGGCTCCCGTCATAGCAGGTTATGCAGTTGTCGCTGCATGTGATGTATTCCCCGTACTCGTCATAACATAAGTCAGACGGCTGGGGTATGGATGGGGTTCCTGCCTGGTAGCTGGTGGCGGCAGTAAAAATCAGGATCACGATTCCTATCAGGGTGGCATATTCAATTCCCATCAGGCCCCTGAAAAAAGTCCGCCTAGAACATTTGGGTGGAAGATATTCACCTTTGATACGCAAATCAAAGGCGGGGAGTGTAGAAGACAGGGCTCTTGGCCTCATGCTTGTATTATGGGTTCCCGGTTTTATATCCTTCCCGGAAAAGGCTCTGTGTGGTTTTTTGGAGAAAATGCCGGGAAACATTAGGACAATGGCGTGAACCCTCTGGTTTGGTTGGGTTTTTTTGAAAAAAGGTGCGTGGAAGCGTTGCGGAATGAGGAGCAATGTCCCGCCTCGGATGTTCGTATCCGAGGTGAGGTATTAGCGACGAATGGAGCAGCTCCATTTTTGGTGCAGCTTTTTTGAAAAAAGGTGCGTGGAAGCGTTGCGGAACGACGAACCGAAGTGAGGAGTGGAGCAGCTCCATTTTTGGTGCAGCTTTTTTGAAAAAAGGTGCGTGGAAGCCGGAATTTTTGCAAGGCTTGCCTACTGACTTGCTCGAAGCAAAAATAGGCTCCATTTTCTGGGCGCTCTTTTTGAAAAAGAGTGCCTTTAATAAAGATTGACTGTAATACTCTCAGGGGGGTTTCATGGAAATCCAGATACTGGACGTGGATTATATTCTTCTGAATGAGAGGCCGGTTGTCAGGATTTTCGGGAAGACAAAGGAAGGC
>JACQOB010000161.1 GCA_016202745.1 Candidatus Aenigmatarchaeota archaeon
CTCCAGGGTGTTGTCCTCCACGTCCTCGTTGACAAAAGACATCGCGGCTACCATCGAATTCCTGCCTATTGTCACCCCCGGGCGCACCACCGAAAACTCGCCCACCATGCTGTTCTTCCGCACAATTATCGACCCTATCCTGAATGTGTCAAGCGTGATTTCATGCGTGAAAAGCTTGGTTCCCCAGCCGATTATGGCATTGTCCTCTATCACTATAAGCTCCGGGAACATCGGGTCTATTATTGAGTCATTGGCGATCGACACGTTCCTTCCAATGCTGACGCCGATCAGCCTGTAGAGGTGGTTCTTCAGCTCGCAGGGGGGCAGGATCTTGCACAGGGTGACAATGAAGTAGTTCTTGCCCTGCCTGAAAATGCTCTTGTATTTGTACCATTGCCTTGCCGGGTTTGCGCCAACCCTGAACCTGACCTCTTTCAGCACCTTCCTTCTGCTTTTCCTGAGGCCTTCCAGGTCAGCCCGCGATACGGCCAGCATATTAATTATTTGGCCCCACAATTAATAACCATGGAGCACCTGCATTTCCTCCTTCTCAATTTCGCCGTGTTTTTTGCCATACTTTTCATTGACAGGAAAAAATACAGGGATTACATTTTCATCGGGCTGCTGGCGCTGCTGCTGGACGCCGCCTTTGAGGTCATCCCCCTCTCCGCCGGCATCTGGGCCTACCATTCGGAACCCCTTTTACTGGGGATATCCCTGTATACATGGCTGCTTTATGTGCCATACCTTGGCTTCTGCTATTTCGTTTCAAACAGGCTGGTGAAGCATGTCTGATGCATTATTCCTGTGGTATGGAATCTGGGTTGGGCTGCTTATAGCATTCCTTATTTCGCTATATACAGCAAGAAGCAGGAAATTATATCTCCTCTATTTCGCCTTCGGCGCCCTCTTCGGCTTCTATTTTGACATTGTCTCTGTGGCGTCAGGCTACTATTCCTACGCAGACCTGCTGCTTGGCATATATGGCGTCCCCCTGAGCATGACCATCGCCGAAGGATTCTCCGTGGCTATCGTTATAAGGGTGTTCGAAATCCTGAAGGGCAGGCTGACAGGCAATGATTTCACATCTTCCTGAAGACGTAAAGGTTCCCGTTGGCCTGGCCAAGCTCGAGCCTTTTTTCCAACTTCAAATAGCCGCCTTCCGCATGTTCCATCACGGTTCTCTCCCTGACAGGCTGGTCATTAAAAACAAGCAGCCCATTTGGATTCAACAGCATAGAAGCCCCTGCAACAAACCTGTCTATTCTGGGCTCAAAATACGCCGCGCATTGAGAGAATATCATGTCGGATGCTATTCCAAGCCCGTCTATATCCCTGGCTGCATAGCCATCGTGTTCTATCACGCCTGAAGGAAGTCCATCATGCCAGTCAGTAAGATTTGTAATATGGGCATTGATTGTATTGCCCATCCTTTCGCCTGCTGCGTCTGCAAGCTTCCTCACACCTTTGGCCTCGCTTGACTTGAATCCAGCATAACCCGCACCCACTTCCAGCAGCGTTGCAGACCCTGCATTGCTTTCTATGTAAAGCATCAGTCCTGTGATATCATATCCAGCTTCCTCTGCCAGCCTGAAGGAACCGCCGCTTGAGGTCCAGCTTCCCGGGCACAAATACGACCGCAAAGCCAAGGCCCAGCTGCCAGTATTGTCATGTATGGCATTCAAGTAGGCCAGAACATCTTTTCTTCGGGGCACCTTTACGTTGGGAGGGAGTCTCTTTGCCTGTATATCCCTGTAGACACCCATCTTTGTTTCTTTTTCTAATGGCGAACGGTCATGCCCATCCTCTGGGATCCTGGACATTATTCTGCCTACGTAAAAATTGAACTGTCTCTCTTCACCTTCTGTAAGCCCCCTAATAACCTTAGATACGCTCATAGTTGTCACTATAGAATAGTTACATCAACTAGTATATAAAGCTTACTGTAATTAGAGGTAGAAATAGTACTAATAAGTAGTGACTATAGAAAGCTTTATAAAGCCATAAGCCAAGAATTATCATGGTGATTGCATGAGACCAATCTATAGGTCAGTTGCCCCCCTGGTATTGGGATTGTCCATATCAGGGTTGGCCGCTGGCGGCATATACGGCGCGCCGGACAAAGGCAGCAAGCCTGTGGTGGAAAGGGTAGTTGACGGGCTAAAGACAGAAAGGCGAATAGCAATCGGGCTGTTTTCCGACTACCTGGAAACAGGGAGCACAATCAAGCGGCCAGTCTGCATGGACATATGCAGGCGATGAGTTCGCTGACAAGACGACAATATACCTGTTTGACACGGGAGTGATAAGAAGGGGGGATGAGCTGAAGGCGCTAGGTTTCAATTTCAATGCCGTAGAGACAGGGACAAAGGTGGCGGTAGGCTATGTCTATGGAGGCCATGTGTACAGTGGCAGGAGCGCGTACTCAATCTGCGGAAAGGAGTGTGACCTGCCTTCAACAGTCTACAGGTTTCCCGGCGGGAAGATGGTAGCAGGCGATGAAATTGACTTCGGGTCAATTCCTGAGAGGACACTGGTGCTGTTCAGGGAATAGGAGGACTGATATGGCAAGAAATATAGCAAGGACAATTGGGGAACTGCCGCCCTGGAAGGAGGGGCACGCATGGGTGATACACAAGACCACGCCCGGGGGTGCGGAGAAGATAGCAGGGGAGGGCTTTAATTATGCACGCCACTACAGTATAGACCAGATGGCATGGCCGTTCAGCTATGAGGATAAGGACATGGCATATGCATACCTGAGGACAGGCATACTGCCGGATTCATATTGGGACGCAAGAGCTTTCGGCAACGCTCTTGTTGTGATGGACATGGAATATGGAGAACTGGCAGCGCACCAAGGACGCGGCAAAAAGATGCCCCCGGGCCTCGTTCCACGTGATTATGTCATCGGGATAATCAGCGTCAGCGAATAGCCGCATTGCCGCAAAGATTTAAATACCCCCTTTACATAACATAATAAACTCATTCTGGCGAACAACAGGAGTTAGTTTTATGGAAAACGACTACGAAATAAAGCCTGTAAAGACAGGGACAACGACAGTGGGCCTCGTGTCCAAGGATGCGGTAATCCTGGGAGCGGACAGGAAAGCAACAATGGGATACCTTATCGCCAGCAAGACGGCAAAGAAAATCCTGCAGATAGACGACCACATCGGGATGACGATCGCGGGCCTTGTAGGTGACGCGCAGGCCCTGGAAAGGTACATCAAGGCGGAACTGAAGCTCTACAAGCTGTCCGAGGACAGGAAGATTTCAATCAGCGCGGCTGCGTATCTTGTCGCAAACATCCTTTATGGAAGAAGATTCTACCCGTACTACGTGCAGCTCATCGTGGGTGGATACGACGACAAGGCAAAGCTTTACTCCCTGGGAGCCGACGGGTCCGTGATGGAAGAGGCCAAGTATTATTCATCAGGCTCCGGATCCCCGATGGCTTTTGGAGTACTGGAGCACGGCTTCAAGAGGAACATGTCAACTGAAGAGGCGAAGAAGCTCGTTGTCAGGTCAGTCAGGTCGGCGCTGAGAAGGGACATAGGCTCGGGAAGCGGCATTGATGTTGTCGTGATCGACTCGAAAGGTTTTCGCAGGATAGATGATGATGAGATAAAGAAACTGGGCAAGTGATTTTTTACATTTACCGGGTTTTAGCTGGTAGTCATTTTCACTTAAACACGATTTTAACGGGTCAGAAAGAAGGCAATATGGTAACGATTCTAAAGGAACTGCATGAGAAGCTGCCGGACGACGCGAACATTTCAGAGGTCAATTTCGAGGCGTCTGAGATAGTGCTCTACACCAAGAGCAAGGAGTTCTTCAGGACAGGCGAGGACAAGATAAAGGAGATAGTCAAGGACCTCAAGAAGAGGGTGGAGATAAGGCCCGACCTCTCCATATGCCAGACCCCCGAGAAGACAAAGGAAATCATCATGGCCACCGTGCCGGAGGAGGCCGGCGTGAAGGACATCTATTTCGAGCCTGAGCTTGGCAAGGTTATAATAGAGGCCCAGAAGCCCGGCCTGATAATCGGGAAGGGCGGCGAGACATACAGGAAAATCAAGAATGAAACCCTGTGGCTGCCCAAGATAGAGCGCGCCCCCGCAATAAAATCCGACATCGTCCGTGCGATAAGGAGCCTGCTGCACACGGAGCTGGCATACAGGAAGAAGTTCCTCAACAACATAGGCCAGAAGATAAACGTGCCCGTGGAATATGACAAGAGGAAGGACTGGGTGAGGATTTCCACCCTGGGCGCATTCAGGGAGGTGGGGAGGAGCTGCGTGCTTGTCCAGACGGAGCACGCGAGGATAATGCTTGACTGCGGCGTTGACGTTGGCGGGACGTTCCCGTACATAAACATACCGGAGCTTGACCTGGAGAAGCTGGACGCCCTGTGCCTTTCGCACGCCCATGTGGACCATTGCGGCTACATACCATACCTTTATGAGAACGGCTACAAGGGGCCTTTATACTGCACCGCCGCCACAAGGGACCTGATGGTCCTGCTGTGCCTGGATTATGTTGAAGTGGCGCAGAAGGAAGGCAAGGAGGCGCCCTATTCAAAGAAGTCGATAGAAAAGGCAGTGAAACACACCATTGCCCTTGACTATGGGGAGGTGTCTGACATCGCGCCCAGCATAAGGCTCACGCTCCAGCCTGCGGGCCACATACTTGGCAGCTCCCTTGTGCACCTTCACATAGGGGACGGGTTGCACAACATACTTTACACCGGCGATTACAAGTACGGGCCGACAAAGCTTTTTGACCCCGCCTACACCGATTTCCAGCGGATTGAGACTGTGATCACGGAGGCCACGTACGGATCGGCCACTTCCATCATGCCCTCCAGGAGGGATGTGGAGCAGAGGTTCTTCGAGATAATAGACAAGACCATGGCAAAGGGGGGGAAGATACTGATCCCGTCTTTCGCCGTCGGCAGGGCGCAGGAGCTCATTGCGATGATCGGGCAAAGGAAGGATTTCCCCTATCCGGTTTATGTGGAGGGGATGGTGTGGGATGCCACAGCAATCCACACAGCCTATCCGGAATACCTGTCAAGGCGGCTCCAGCGGGAGATATTCCATTACGGCAACAACCCGTTCACCAATGAGATGTTCAAGCACGTCGAGCCCAGGGAGAGGCCTGGCATAATAGATTCAACAGACCCGGCAGTCATCATAGCCACCTCAGGCATGCTTATCGGAGGGCCGTCGGTCGAGTACCTGAAGGGCCTTGCTCCGGACCCGAAGAACACGCTCATGTTCGTGGGCTACCAGGCCGAGGGCACGCCAGGCAGGAGGATCCAGAAAGGGTGGAAGGAGCTGATCGGCCACGGAGCAGACGGCAGGACAAGGGTCACCAACATAGAGATGGAAGTGGAAACCCTTTCAGGCATGTCAGGCCACAGCGACAGGAACCAGCTGATAGCCTTCATCAAGAACCTCTCCTGCAGGCCCGAGAGGGTCCTGGTCAACCACGGAGAGCAGTCCCGCTGCCTCGAGCTTGCCAGGGACATAAAGCGCTACCTGAGGATAGACTCTTCCGCGCCGAAGAACCTGGAGGCCGTGAGGGTGAAGTGAGAGTGCCTGCTTGATGTTTTGTGTAGCAGAAGGTTTAAATATACATTGTGCACATTATAATACATGTTGATAGTAAAGGATTCCATGGTGCTGATACATCTGGCAAAAACATCTTTGCTGAAGAGTAGCTGCAGCTGCTTTGGCAATGTAATCATACCGGAGGAGGTTTTCAGGGAAACAGTCGAGGAGGGGATGTCAAGGGGCTATGGCGATGCCATGACAATCAGCAATCTCATAAAGGAGAAGGCGATAGCAGTCAAAAAAGCAAAGGACGCTTTTGTTAGAAAGGCCAATCAGTTCAACATACAGCGCGGAGAAGCCGAGGCAGTCGCCCTCTACTGGCAGGAAAAGGCGGATATGCTCGCAACAGATGATGATAATGTGAGAATAAAAAAGGCAGCCCTCGGGATAAACATGGCAGGCACACCGGCCATTATCTTGACATTGCATAAAAAAGGGCTGATAAAAAAAGAAAAAGTTCATGAAGCTGTTAAAACCCTGCGGAAAATAGGGTGGTTTAGCGGCTCAATACTGGACAGCATGTTAATGGAGGTGGGGTGATGCCCCAGGCAATAGGCATACGGCTCGAGAAAAAACTCCTGGAAAGGATAGAGAAGCTCGGCAAGGAGGAGGACATGGACAGGAGCACCGCCATAAGGCACCTGATAAAACTCGGATATAATGCGGCTTTGCACGAGAAGGCGGCCAAAGAGTACATGGCAGGCAAGGTAACGCTCTCAGAAGCGGCAGCCATCGCTGAAGTAACAGTATGGGAAATGGCCCACTATCTTGTTGACAGGGGTTTTAAGTCGAGCTACTCAATAGAGGACCTGGGGGAGGAGCTCAAGCTTCTGGGGAGCAAATAGGGACATCAAGCGCTACCTGAGGATTGACACAGCAGCGCCCAAGAACCTGGAGGCGGTGAGGGTGAAGTAGGCTATCCATAGCCAAACCTTCTGGAATTGTGGGATGGCCTACATATTCCGATGTGAACCCCTCTGGCTGTATACCGGATGGTCGGTAGGTGATTTCTTATCTGTATATGACTTTATACACATTGGCACGAAGTAGTAAACGCCCCTTTCCGTATACAGGTCAGGATAACCTTTCGCATCAATGACTATACAACCTTTGCTTTTCAGTGCAGCCAATAGGCGGCTGTCATTGCCTATCACAAAGGC
>JACQOB010000166.1 GCA_016202745.1 Candidatus Aenigmatarchaeota archaeon
GTGAAGGCCCAAGGCAGGGATAATGTGGAGGGGGCCATCAGGGCAACCGATGCAATCTCCATCGAGGCACTGATAACCGGGCTTTCTGGCGCGGCGCTGCCTTCGCAGGTAAGGCTCGGCACATCCCAAAACTTCAGTTCATGCTCTGCCGCGCTTAACGGCTCGCTGTGCCAGGTGCGTTTCCCCGCCTCAGGAGAGCAGGGATTTGACGCCGGAGAGATGCTGTTCACCGTGACTCTTTTTGGCAATGGCAGCACCACTCTTGACTCCAGGCAGGGATCGGTTATTGTTGATGCCCTCAAGCCGTCGCTTTCCTTTGATTCCCTCTCCCCTCAGAATTTCGGCAGCCAGAACATTACTTTTGCCTACACCGCAACCGATACCGCATGCAATGGCAGCTCATGCAGCGGCAAATGCTCCGGCATACGGGGAATAGAGTTCTTCTCCATCAATAACTCTTTCAGCGATGAAGTGAATGTCAACACCAGGAACTGCACATTCAGCTCGGCCTATGTGAAACATTCGACAGAATTTCCCTCCGGCACGACAGCTTTGTTCGCGCGAGTCACGGACATGGTTGGGCATGTGTCCAATCCGTCATCAGTGGGATTTTTTGTTGATGCCTCAGGGCCGCAAATCAAGCCGGATTCATTGAAGATACTCTACAAGGGCAAGGATTTGGCGCATTTCGCCCCGGGAAGGGCCCTCTCTGTTTTTGTGCAGGTCAATGTGAGCGATTCTGCCCTCGATACGGACACCGTCTTCGCTGACCTTCATGCTCTAAACCCCTCGGACAATTCCCTTAACAGAATCGAGGGCACATGCTCCGGCTCAGGCAACTCTTCCCTGTGCCAATGGAATGTTGTTTTGCTCATGGACACCGCTGGGCCCAAGCAGCTGAGGTTCAACGCTTCCGACATGGAGGGCAACCCAGAGTCGGCAATATTCACCCGCACTTTTGCCGTTGATACCACGGGGCCAGAGGTCACCTCGCTGTCCAGCTCTTCTGGGGCAGGCGCATTCGCATCACCTGTCGCGACCCTAAAAGCCCAGGTGACAGAGGCCGGCGCAGGGCTGGCGCCTGAGGACATGTTCATTTCTGTGAATGGGCTGGAAATCGCGGCAACGAGCTGCAACGCTTCCTCATGCACCTGGGAGGATGTTGCCCTGGGAGCTGGTGACGTTGATGTCGGAATCAGCGGCTCCTCAACGGACCTCCTCGGGAACAGGGCATCCTTGTTTTCGCAAACCTTCACGATTGACTCGACTTTGCCCGTGATAACCGACGGGGAGATCAAAGGCATCGGCGGCCTGACAGGGCAGTCAGGGGACTTTGTTGGCGTTGGAGACAGGATAGGCATTTCATTGAATATCACCGAAGACACGGAGATTGCCTCTGTCAGCGCGAACCTGAGCGCGTTCATCCCAGGAGCGTCTTCTGTTTCTGGAACCTGTGAGAACTCAGGGGACAACATCTTCCTTTGCAGCATCATCAGCGATCCTGTGGAGAGAGCGGCAACGGGCATGGCGACGGTCACCGTTGTCGATGCGGCAGGGAATTCCGCTATTATCAGCCGAGAATTGCGGACCTATGCGACAAACAGCAACCTGACGCCAAACTTCTGGACATCCTCTGTCTCGTGCTCCCCTCGTGTCCTTGACAGGCAGCTTGGGACACTGATTGAGCAGCGCGAGTACTGCACGGTGAGTTTGGCGCAGCGCTCGCCGGGAACGTCGCCGAGGACTGTTGCGATTTCCCTGGCTGGCTGCACAGGCGACGGGGCCTCTTCCGGAAGCAACCTCATCCAGAGCGCTGCTGTCTTCAACACAAATGCTGGCTCAACCTCGCCGCTCATCAAGCTCACGCTCAAGAAGGACAGCCTGAATATCAATGAGATAAGGACGAGCTGCACCCTGAACATCCTCACGGTATCAGGCGGATACATCACCCAGAGCCCGGAGCAGGAGATTGTCCCCATCACTATCCAGCTCTTCGACAACCCGCTGGGAACCCTTGACGCAGGAGTGCAGGCGAAGATAGATGCGGCGATGGAGGCGACGAAGGGCACTGGGAAGCTTATCGGAACCTTGAACAAGGTGATGTTCATCGCCAAGAGGATTTGCCAGCTGTTTGGTGTCATATATGGCCTTGTTTCCTTTGCGGTTATAGTCGGCGTAAAACTTGAGGTTGTTGAGGCAACAACATGCACCTCGGTACTCGGTTTGCCCGCGTGCCCAGCCACATATACAACGAAAGAGGCATATTGCGAAGCGCAGCAGAAAGGAGCACAGGCAGCTGATGTTTGGTACCTTACAGGAGGCAAATTCTGCAAGTTTGTTAACTGTGAATGGTCGCCTGAAATAATTGAGAAGATGAAAGGATGGTCAAGTGAGATGATAAATAAGGCAACTCCTGGTGCGGAACTCTTCAAGTACTTCCCTGAAGGCAGCCCTGCTGGCGCGCTTTCACCGAAGAGCAGCCTGGCTACCTCTGTCCTGTTCGCGTGCATCCCCGGCATCATCGAGAATCTTGACAAATACAGGCAGATTGACTGCCTCTATGCGGACTGCCTGCTGACAGCGGTCAAGGAGGATAATGTCCCCATCACTGCCTGCGAGAACCTCAAGGCGCAGGCCACGTGCAAATATGTGATGGGTGAGGTGTTTGCTATTGTCCCCTTCACTGCCCTTTTTGACATCTATGCCAAGCTGCTCAAGCAGGCATTATCCGACCCATTCAGCGCGGTTGGGCTGGCAATCGGCGCGGGATGCTGGGCAACCTGCAAGTTCCCTGCGCTCTCCGGTTTCCCGTATGCTATCTGCGAGCCGGTCAAGGCTGCCGCGAAACTTGGAGAGGTCCTCAAGCAGGTAAAGAGCATCGCAGCCGAGGGTTTTTCAACGAACGTGCAGGACTACTGCACGCGGCTGGAAGGCAAGACGGGATAGAATAAATGGTTTTAGAATGGATGGAAACAAGATGATGAAAAATAACATAACAATAACCACTTTAGAGGGCAGCATTCCCGGAGCAATGACAGAATGAAGCAGCACCTCTTCCGCAGACTTGCAGTGCTTATGGTGATGGCTATTCTCCTGGGGCAGGTTGGCGGTGCTTCTCGCCCCTTAACCGCGGCTGCAAATTCAGGGGGAACGGCAGTTGGAGCATCATCTGGAGAATTCAAATATATACTTATAAATAAGGAATCAAAAGAAATTTTTGATATCAAACCAAATGCACGCCACATTGCAGATGCTACCTCAAAAGCGAAATCAGCATTAGGTATCAGGGACCCTAATGCACCACTACCTGATAAGTTTATTGTACTCCCTGCCCCAGAAAAAAGAGGCAACATCATTGAACGGCCGGCTACAATTAAAGCTGAGGAAGTAAATATAGGGGATGATGGGACCATCACCGCTACTTTTAAGGGTAATGGATACCAAGAGAAGTTCACATGGGCAAAAGGAGATGCAGGACAATTTCAGCGTGCTGAGGAGTATAAATATCCGACTTTCCAAATTTTTATTGATGCAGGTCCTAGAAGTGGAGGAAGCTCGCCATCAACTGTAGGATTAGCAGGATCATCCACCCCAATAAAATCTGACCTCCTCAATAAAAACAATGACCGTTTTTCCTCAGATACTCCAGTCTCAAATGCGATTATATATGCACTGGGGATTAATCCGGAAGCTCTAACGGATGAGATGATTCCAAAGATTATAGGCGCAGTTAGATCAGCAAAAAAATCTGAAGATGGGAAGTTTGTAGTAATCAATGACCAACTTTATGATCTTTCAGGAGAGAGAGCCAGCAAACCCCTCGCAGTTCCTTCAACTCTTGACCCAAAAATTATTGAGAAGATTGAGACTAGCGGGGATTTAAAATTAATAAAAATAAAAGATTCTGAAAAAGGTCAAGTAGAGGGTGCTTCTTATCTCTCCCCAAAAGACAACAAATTCCTTGCTTTGGATAAGAGCCCGCTCTATACCGAACGCAAAATTGACCTGCCTAAGGAGAATTCCATTACTGTCAGGGATTATACTGAGAAGGGCAAAAACTCAAAAATAAGATTTAGTGGTGGTCGAGAAATTGAAATTCCGAAGGAATATGTTGAGAATATCTTGGCAAAAGTAAAGGGGGGATTTAACTTTGAATCCTCCACATCAGATATGGTTACCTTCAAATCGGTAAAAGACGGAAAGACGGAATCTTTCTCCCTCTACATAATAGGCTCCGAGACCACTGGCCGCAAAATAGGCGATACTGATACTGTCACCACGCAGACAATTAAAGGTATAAACACAAAAACCACCGAGAGCGTCATTGGAGATTTTAGGCAGAAAGAAATTAAAGAGGGCGATACTGTGAAATCAGTAAGCTACACTACTTCCTTAGGAAAGACTATTAATGTAAATAAGGATGCGTGGGATACAATAAAGGGAGACAATGTTCAAAATACACTTGATTTCATCAGGATAGCTGAGAAACTGGGAATCCAAGAAATAGCGCCGCAACATTTGAAAAAAGATGCTGATGCTGGGTCTACTGCTACTGGGCCGCGCATTGTGAAAGCTGAAGGTAATCTGTATGGTGTGGAGGGAAACAGCCTTGTGATGTCCATTCAAAGAAATGCTGAGGGAGTAACCACAACTCAGTTTACCAATACTAATTTTAAAGACAACAATCCAACATTCCAAGACGGTTCTCAGGCGACTGAATTTAAGAATGGGAAATTGGCGGTGGATACCATATACTCTAAGGATGTAGGAACAGGTGCTATTAAAGGAATTAAAGCGAATTATGATGAGAAGACAATGACGCTTACAAGTGGGTCTCTTACGGATAATAAATTTACGGCGGATGAGAGTACAGCAACTATTATTGTTCATTTATCCGAAAAAATAAGGCTTCCGGGTGAAGATTTAAATATTCTACCGAGCGCTTATGAGGTGACTGTTGGTGATAATCCTTATTTGTGGAAGCCGAGCAGCGGCCCCTTAGGACTGATTGCAGGAGGATTTTATGACATAAATACTGGAAAGCCCCTGACAGAGGATCAGCTTAAAGAAATTCCAAAAGAACTCCTTGCCGCTATTGAGAACAAAATAGATGTCAAAAGCAAAGCAGAAGGGAGACCAACAGAATCCCAGTCTAGCTCTCAAGCATTCTTCTCCGCATTCAAGAGCGCGGTCAATGACTATAGCGGATTAGCGGGCTACTCCTCTCTCTTCTTCACTGACCAGCAGCTTTTCGAATGGAGAAATGCTGTTGACAAGGCATTCGCCACATTGTACCTCGGGACAGAATACTGGTCATCGGAGATGTGCTCTGTCTATGTCGATGGCGAGCAGCAA
>JACQOB010000172.1 GCA_016202745.1 Candidatus Aenigmatarchaeota archaeon
AGGATACAATTAGAACATATCTCGAGGAAAGAACAGATGTCCTTGACAAGCTTGCCAGGGAATACATATCTTCGATGATTTCAGAGGAATTTCCGCTCCTGTCAGCCGAACTGTTCGAAATAAAAAGGCCTCTCTTACTAGAAAGGAAAGGAGACACGTTCGTCGTAAAGAAGGACCTTGCCGCCAACGATGCAGGCGCCAAACAAAAAGACAGAAAGAAATATAGAATAGACATACCTTTATTCGCTTATACCGAACTATTCAAAAACAACCACAAAGCCACGTTGTATAATGATTACCTGTATGACTGGAACATACGGCTAGATGTCAGCCTCCCAGGCTATGTAGGAGAAAATTTGAGAGAAGCCTATTCTGAGGCCCTCAGCCACTATTTCGGTGTCCTTAGCAAAGTTCTCGCCGATCCTGTATCAAGGGACATTGTTGTAAACCTCAAACCAACATCTGAAGCCGACGAACAAACACTGAAACCGGAGGTAGGCGCCATCTGGATACCTACCATAGAATCGCTTAAGGTTGTTGCGGAGAAAACCACCCCAAGGGATCCTGCAATGATATTAAAGGCCTTTAACAATACATATCTTATCAGGACATGGAAAGTTGATGACGAGGAGCCGTTTGAGGCATTTGTAGGGCACTTCCTCATAGGGGATCCTAAAGGCAAGATTGAACTCGAATGAAGGTGATAGCTTTTTAAATGCACCGTGCAAAAGATAAAGAGCCTTATTCTTTCTTGTTAAGAAAGGGTTAGGTGAAGGGCTATTATGAACCTTAGGGCGCTGCTGGGCAAATACAGGAGGGTCCTGCAGGTTGCGAGGAAGCCTGGCAAGGACGAGTTTGTCACTTCGGCCAAGATATCCGCAATCGGCATGGTGCTGATAGGCGTCATAGGGTTCGTAATATTCATACTGTTCCTGTTCGCGGGCATTTGAGGCGTATGACAATCTACACAATCAGGACAACCACTGGAAGGGAGGACATAGTCATAGACATGATGGAGACCAAGGTCAGGTATGACAATATCGACATCAAGTCCATATTCCACCCTGCAGAGATAAAGGGCTACATATTTGTTGAGGGCGCGCCGGGCAACATACACAAGGCCATGCAGGGGATGATGCACGTCAAGGGCTTCATAGAGAAGCCTGTAAGGATGGAGGAGATACAGAACTTCCTCGAGTACAAGAAGACAAGGATAGTGGTCGACCTTGGCGATGTGGTGGAGATTGTTGGAGGGCCATTGAAAGGCGAGAAGGGCAAGATATCCAGGATAGACAAGATAAAGGGCGACGTCACGATAGAGCTGCTTGAGGCCTCGATACCAATACCAGTCACGATCTCAACGGAATTCGTGAAAATCCTGAAGAAGGCGAAGGTGGAGCCAGGGGAATCAAAGGCGATGCCTGTTAGGAGGGAGGAGGAACCCGAAGAGGAGGGAAGGAGCATTTTCGACAAATCCCCCGAGGAGATACGGAAGGAGGACGAGAGGAGAAGGGAGAAGATGGATGAGGACATCCAGTCTATCCAGGAGGAGATGAAGGAAGAGGAGAAGGAGATTCCCACAGAGGCGGATGAAGTGGAGCCTGACGAGGAGGCTGAGGCTGAGGAGGAGGAAACGCAGATACCGGAAACAGCAAAAGAGGAAATAACATTCGACAAGGGAACAGAGGAAGGCGCGGAGCAGCGCAGGAAGAAGAAGGATTGATGGTTATGCCAAAGCAGACTGTTGATGCAATGGTCGAAGGCGGCAAGGCTTCAGCAGGCCCCCCCCTTGGGCCAGCCCTTGGGCCGCTTGGGGTGAACATAGGGAAGGTCATAGCCGAAATAAACAGCAAGACCAAGGATTTGGCAGGCATTAAGGTGCCAGTCAAGGTTACGGTTGACACCGGGACAAAGGAGTTCTCCATATCGGTAGGGACGCCGCCCGTGTCCGCGCTGATAAAGAAGGAGATAGGGCTCCAGAAAGGCTCAGGCTTTGCCGGAAATGCCAGGGCAGGCGACGTCAGCACGGAGCAGGTTAAGAAAGTGGCAAGGCTCAAGTTCGGCTCCGACGCGCCTGGATTCGTGAGCCAGGTGATGGGGACATGCAGGAGCATGGGCATTACAGTTGACAAGGGCCAGCTGGACGAAGGCGAGAAGAAGCTGCTCAGGCAGAAGGTAGAAGAGGCCAAGGCAGCCAAGGCCGCAGGCGCGGCAAAGGCAACAGCCCCTGCCCCGCCGCCGGCAGCCAAGTGAGTTGTCTGGCTTTAACTGATTGGCTTAAATTCTTTACTCCCAACACCATTGCATGGATGATTACGACGTGACCGAGGCTGTAACAAGGCTGAACAGTGAAATAAATGAATACGGCCCGAACCACTGGAACAGGCTCTTCTGGGCTCTTTTTGTCGTGGCAGGCATCGCGATAGCCGTATCAACATTGACTGCCTCCTTTCTGGCAGACGTGCTCCTTGGCGTGCTGATAGTGGCGATAGGCGTCCAGAAGATAGGCGAGGAGCTCCACAGCAAGGGGATGGCGGCAAGGTACAGGAAGGTGCAGGAAAACCTGGAGAGCATGACAGGCACGCTGGAAAACAGCCATTATTTCGCAAAACAGACGCGGGACAAGCATGAGAGCAGGTTCCACAGCATGGAAAGCAAGAGGATAGAGCTGGCCAAGAAGATCGATTCCAATTACAGGGACCTGGCCGGCAGGATGATAGCGCTTGAGAACACCATGCAGAAGAGGCGCGAAGAGACTGACACAAGGATAGCGAAAACCTACAGGGACCTGGCAGGCAGCCTGATAAAGGTGGAGAACAATGTTTTGGAAAAGAAGAAATCATTCGAAAAG
>JACQOB010000165.1 GCA_016202745.1 Candidatus Aenigmatarchaeota archaeon
TGTATTGCTCGGCGTGCTGCTTGTAGCTTCAATGTACTGGAATTTTGCGATAACCGCCCAGGTTGTAGGCAGGCTTGGACCAGGCAGCGCTGCTGTTGTGCAGCAGCCGGTGGTGCAGCCAACGCAGGCGCCGGTGCAGCCAGCGGGCAATGGCGGCGCGATAGCGGTGTCAGCTGACGACGATCCGGCTGCCGGGCCGGCGGACGCCAAGGTCACACTCATAGAATTCTCGGACTTCCAGTGCCCGTTCTGCGGCAGGTTTTATGAGCAGACGCTCAGCCAGATAAAGAGCAATTACGTTGACACGGGAAAGATAAGGTTCGTTTACAGGGACTTCCCGCTTGATTCCATACACCCGCAGGCGAAGCCTGCAGCGCTTGCAGCAGAATGCGCGGACGAGCAGGGCAAGTTCTGGGAATACCACAACAAGCTTTTCGAGAACCAGGGCTCGCTTTCCGACAGCTACTACAAGCAGCTGGCCGCTGACCTTGGCCTTGATACGGGACAGTTCAACACCTGCGTTGACTCAGGCAAGTACGCCTCGGAGGTTGACAAGGACTTCCAGGACGGCGCAGCCGCAGGGGTGAGCGGGACGCCGACTGTGTTCGTGAACGGACAGAAGATAGTCGGGGCGCAGCCTTACGGCGTCTTCGAGGCGGCCATCGAGCAGGCGCTTGCTGCCTGATTAACCGCTTACCCGCTTTTACCCAATTCTTCCTCTATCCTCAACAGTTCATTGTACTTGCATATCCTCTCTCCCCTGCATACAGAACCTGCCTTAATCTGGCCTGTGGCTGTCCCAACAGCAAGGTGGGAGATTGTTGTATCCTCTGTCTCTCCTGACCTGTGGGATATTATTGCAGCATACCCATTCTTCATTGCAGTCCTGATAACATCCAGAGTCTCTGTCAATGTCCCTATCTGATTTGGCTTGATTAGAATAGCATTAGAAGCTCTCAATTCTATACCCCTTTCCAGCCTGCCTTTATTAGTCGCATAGAGGTCATCGCCTACTATCTCTGTATTACTGCCCAATGTTTTTGTGAGTTCAACCCAGCCATTCCAATCTTCCTCATTCAGTCCATCCTCTATGGAAACTATAGGAAACCTTCTCTTCAGCTCTTTGTAAAAATCTATCATTTCATCTGTCGATCTCATGATTCCTCTACCATTTTCCCTCTCTTTGAAATTGAGAATATACTTTCCATTCCTGTAAAAAGCGCTTGAAGCTGCATCCAATGCTATAGCAACTTCATCCTCCGGCCAATAGCCGCTTTTTTCAATGGCCTTCAATATCCACTCCAAAGGCTCTTCATTTGATTTGACATTTAATGGCGCAAATCCGCCTTCATCACCAACTGTGGTTGCATATCCTGATTTCTCCAGCAATTCTTTCAATGTATGGAAAATCTCTGAGCACCAGCGCAAACTTTCAGAAAAACTTGACGCGGCAAAAGGCACGATCATGTATTCCTGCAGATCAGTAGCCCATCCTGCATGGGCGCCGCCATTCCAGATGTTCACAAAGGGAACAGGCAGCCTGTATTCGCTATTCCCAATCAGGCTTCCGAAATATCTGTACAAAGGCATTTTTTCGCTGGATGCATAAGCCTTTGCCACAGCCAAAGAAACTGCCAAAATTGCATTTGCACCAATGTTTTTCTTGTTGTCTGTGCCATCCAGCGCTATCATTAGATTGTCTATTTTCTCCTGCTCTGCAGCATCCAGCCCAATGAACTTGCTGCCTAGATAATTTACACCACTTATTGCTGATATAACACCCTTCCCATGATAATCATCTTTTTCGTCTCTTTTTTCCACTGCCTCATACTTTCCCTTGGAGGCACCTGCAGGGACAGAAGACCTTCCAAATGAGCCGTCAGCCAGATATACATCCGCTTCCAGTGTGGGCTCTCCCCTCGAATCAAGAATCTGTCTAGCTTTGACCCTTGTTATTGCAGTCTTAACCATAGCTCTATCTTAAGGATTAACTTATAAATTTCTTCTGTACAGCCTGTTAAAGATTTGCAGTGTATAATTTGTCAGGTCCAGATTTTCCATCTGCCGGGGGGTGAACCACCCCAGCCTTGCCGCGTCGCTACCTGCCCTTATCCTGCCCGCGGCCTTTCCAAGGAAAACATGGCACTTGTGCCTCTTCCGCAGCCCGACGTCGTGGACAAAGGACCAGGCCGGGCCTTTTGCTATCGCTATCTCCCCAACCTCCTCCATGGCCTCCCTCCTGGCCGCGCCAACGGGCTGCTCGCCCTTCTCCACGTGCCCGCCGGGGACTGCCCAGAAGCCCTTCTCAGGCTTGTCGCGCCTTTTCACCAGAAGGAATTTCCCCCCCTTCTCCACAACTATCGCCACTGTAACATGGGTTTCCATCCAATCATCTCCTGAAGAATATGCCGAACGCCTGCAGGAATCCGGGGGTGAATATTGACCTGTCCTCCTTCATCTTCTTCCTGATTGCTTCCTTCCTGAAAAATGAGACCTTCTGCACTTCCTTCCTGTCAGGCCTGAAAGGCCCCTCATGGAAGCCGACGAAGAGCTTGGTGTTTTCATAATCATTCCTCACGCGCTTCCTGAACTTGTGGACGCACCTCAGGCTGGTTTTTATCCCCAGCTCCTCCTCCAGCTCCCTGTGCGCGGCGCCGGTGTACCGCTCCCCCGGCATGAGGTGGCCAGAGGCGGAAGAGGTCCACTTGTTTGGGTTGAGGTCCTTGCTCCTGGAACGCTTCTGCAGCAGCATTTCCCCTTTCCTGTTGAAGATGAATACGTGGACTGCCCTGTGTATGTGCTGCTTCCTGTGACATTCCTGCCTTGTGGCCCTGCCTATCACGTTGTCATCGTCGTCGACGACGTCGAAGAATTCCTGCCTCATGCATTAATTATTGGCTGGATGTCTTTAATTGATTTGAGGCTGAAGTCCGGCCTGATCCCGTTCTTTTCAAGGTCATCCTTCTTGTAGGATCCTGATTCGACGAAAATGGCCTTCAATCCGCAGTCCTGCGCCCCTTTTATGTCCTCAAATATGTCATCCCCAACCATGGCAGTCTCCTCCTTCCTCGCCTTTATCCTCCTCATCGAGTCAAGGAAGAAGTCCGGGTTGGGCTTGCCTATTGTGTAGGCGGCCTTCCCGCTTGCGTATTCCAGCGCCTTTGCGAATGCGCCCACGTTTATGTGCACCCCTGTCTCGTTCGGGTAGATCTTCATCTGGTGGGTGGCTATGAAACCCGCGCCGCCCAGCAGGAGCCTTAAGGCGATATCAAGCTTCTGGTAGGTGACCTCGCTGTCGTAAGCCAGCACAACAAAATCAACAGGCTCCTCCTTCCTGGTGACCTTCAGGCCCGCGTCAATCATGGCCTGCTCCAGCGAGACCGTGCCTACCAGGTAGCACCTTGCGGCCTTCTTCTTCTTCCTTATGAAGTCTATCATGGCGTTGGCCGCGGCGTAGATGTCGCTTTCGAAGATGTCGAAGCCCATCCCGTTGAGCTTTTCCTTGACCGCAAGGGCCGTCTTGCCCGACGTGTTCGTGAGCAGCTGGAACTTCAGGCCGCTCTCCCTCAGGAAGCGCAACGCATGCACGGCTCCGTCGACCACTGTGCTGCCGTTATACAAAACCCCGTCTACGTCTATGAGGAAATACTTGAGTGCCATAAGAATCAGAATATGTGCCTGTCGGTAAGCACCGCGCCGTCCCCGGGCCTGCAGACCACTGTCTTGAGTACTGAGTCAAGGGTGTTCAGCTCCTTGTCCAGCGATTTGAGGTCCTTCTCGAGGCACATGACCTTCACCTGGGGGCCGCCGTCTATGGTGAAGTAGCAGGGCGTGCCGGACTCCCTCATTGCGCGCGTCCAGTGGATCACGTCAAGGGTTTCAGGTATCCAGTAGACAATTGGCGGCTTAGTGGTCATCATTGTAGCGTGCATCTTCAGGCAGTTGAATTCGGCTGTTTCGCCAACGAGCGTGAAATCCCTTTCCTGTATGCCCTTCTTGACGCTGCGGATGTCCTCATTCACCGTGGACAGCCATTCCTTGTAATAGGGGCATGTCTTGACTGTCTGCGCCATCCCGGCGCGGCTGCCGACGGCCTTCTTCTTCTCCGTAAGGATGGTGGCGATAATCCTGAAATCGGGCCAGTGGCTTTTCGGGGCTATTGTTTCAGCATAGCTGTCTGAACCATCCTCCTTCTCCCCCCTTCTCCATTCGGCAAAGCCCTCCACGATTGACCTGCATGCCGAGCCGGAGCCCATCCTGGTGAGGATGGTCAGCTCCCTCTCGCCCAGGCTCAGGCCGGACGCTTTGGTCGCGGCCAGCGTCAGGGCCGCCAGGCCAGAGGCAGAAGAAGCAAGCCCGGCTGCTATTGGGAAATTCGTCTCGGAAACCATTTTCGCATGCTCCTTCAGGCCTGCCATCTTCCTTATCCTCTCCATGTGGCCCATTATGTCCTTCTCGTCTTTCCTCATCTCCTCATCATTGATTACCAGCACGTCCTGGCTGTACTCGGGAGCGAACTCGACGGTAGTCCTGGTCTGCAGGCCATCACATGTCATGGAGACGCTCCCGTTGTGGGGGAGAATAAGGTCTGCATTGCGCTTCCCCCAGTACTTCACTAGGGCTATGTTCGCGTTGGCAATTGCTGTGGCTTTCATGGGAATCAGTTAAAATATGTCCTGTATGCATTTAAATAGGATTCATGGCTTAGGAGAATTCAAGAAACAGGGGCAGATGGTCTGACACGGCATCCTGCAGGACAATGAAATTCCTGACTTTTACGTCCTTATAGCTAATCTCTTAAGTATTTGAACATTCTGGGTATAGAATTCTTGTCATTGAA
>JACQOB010000170.1 GCA_016202745.1 Candidatus Aenigmatarchaeota archaeon
GATTCACCACGGTCAACAACAAAGTATACTCATCGACCCTCAACTTGAGCGATGGGGACAAGGTCATGATGATAACCGCAAGATCATTTGCCGGCGTTGTTGCCACCATACCTCTCTATTTTGTAGTGAATGCCTTCCCACTCGGGATATTCCTTGTTTCCCCTCCCTACGGAGCTTCCGCAGTATCCCCCTTCGATGTCGTGGTGCGCACAGATAATGATGCGGAATGCCGCCACAGCACAGGCTCTCAGTCAGAATTCTCTTTTATGGAGCCATTCTCTTCGACAAGCGGAACAGAGCACACCATTTCATCCTATTCAAGAGCATCCGCTTCCCAAGCAAAACTCTTTGTCACCTGCAATGACCCTCTCCAGGGAAAAAAGACGGTGTCATTCCTACTCTCCTTTGACAACACACCCCCAACTATCATCACTGCCTTCGCGTTTCCGGATCCGGTGCAGGATGATGATAACTCCACCCAACTCACCGTACAGACAAACGAGGATACAATCTGCAAGTACAGCAAGGCAGGCACCTCTATCGGGGCGATGACTCCTTTTGACTCCTATGCCTCGGGAAACTTCAGTAAAATCAGCAGGCAAACAATCACTGAGACGGGAGAAGGGAGATTCACCTACTTCGTCGCGTGCCACGACAAGGCGCTCCTTCCGTCGGCAACCCAAAGCATATCGTTTTCCCTGAATCACACACTTCCCACCCTCATCACTTCCCTCACCCCCTCCATCCTCGGCAATGAAAACCTGCAGCTCTTGGTTAAAACAAGCAAGAAGGTCCAGTGCCGCTTCAGCCGGACAGATCACACGGCAGCGGCCGGAACACTGTTTGGCCCCTCCTCATTTGTCCACACAGCACCACTTGCCCTGGAGGATGGAAACTATACTTTCTATGTCGCCTGCAAAGACCAGTTTCTCCCTGGCTACTCCAACGCCATCCTGGTGAACTTCACTGTCGATACCCAACCTCCGACCATGCTCTTTGTTGATGACTCAAGCACATTCACCGCATTCCAGCAGCAGAGCTGCTTCACTGACCGGCTCCGCGTCAGGTGGGGCGCGCAAGACCAGGGAAGCGGCGTCAGGGAATACTTTTACGCGATTCTCAAGGGAAGCACGGAAATTGTCGGATTCACCAAATCATTTGTCTCAAATGAGTTCATCTTCATCAAGAACCTCTCGCTTCTGGACAATACGAAATATACTTTCAGGGTGAAATCCAGGGATTATATGGATCTCGAGAGCCAGCCGCTCCTGAGCGATGGAGTGGTCGTGGACACATCCTTATGCAGCAATCTTTCCAAATGCGGAGACGGCAAAATCAACATGGCTGGAGAGGAATGCGACGGCGCCACCTTCGGCACAGTCAAAAATTGCAGCCAATACTCAAACTTAGGAGGTGGCACCCTCAAATGCACGCCGCAGTGCCGGCTCGACACGTCTGATTGCTCAGCAGCTTCCAGCTGCGGCAACGGTATCCTTGACCAGGGAGAGGCCTGCGACGGCAAATCTTTCGGCAAAATCAATTCGTGCACAGGGTTCAACGGCGCTTTCACATCTGGAACGCTTGGCTGCACGCCATCCTGCGAGCTCGATACTTCTTCCTGCACAGAAAGGGGGCACTGCGGCAACGGGCTTATCGACGCGGGAGAATCCTGCGACGGGAATTCTTTCGGCCCTCTAGACGGAGCCTGCGATTCCTATAGCCCCCTTCGCTTCACTTCCGGCAGCCTTAAATGCACGAATTGCCAGATTGATACCTCCTCCTGCCAGGATGTCTCATCAGGGCTCTGCGGAGACGGTGTCCTAAACAAAGGGGAAACATGCGACGGAAATTCCCTTGGGGCAATCGAAGGATGCACCTCCTATGCCTCATTCACAGGAGGAGAGCTTTCCTGCGGCGCCAGATGCACCATCAACACCTCACAATGCACCGAGCAGGTGTCCTGCGGCAATGGAGTCATCAATATGGGAGAATCCTGCGACGGGAATATGCCCTGGCAAATGCCTTCCCTCTGCACAAACTACAGCTCCTCATTCAAATCCGGCCAAATTTCCTGCACCAACTGCGCATTGAGCGCCAAGGAATGCACATCAACACAGGAGGACAGGTGCGGCAACAACAAGCTTGATACAGGGGAATTATGCGATGGGCTCGCAGTCGGCAGCAACATAAGCAGTGTCAGCTGCATGGCCTACAGCCCGTACTTCCTGAATGGCACCCTGAATTGCAGGGCATGCAGGCTCACCACAGACACCTGCTTGTCAAATGAATCAATCACCATCACGTGCCGCGACAGGGGAGACTGCGCTACGGGAACAAACTGCACAGCGAGTGCGGACTGCAACAGCGGCTTTTGCAAGGCAGGGGTGTGCGCTGCCCCCACCTGCACTGACGGCATCACCAATCAGGCTGAATCCGGAATAGACTGCGGCGGGCCATGCAAGACGTGCACTGAAGGAGGGCCCTGCCGGGAAAACAAAGATTGTGAAACCAATCTCTGCAGCTTTGGGTTCTGCAAGGAGTCAGGAGCATGCAATGATGGACAGCTCACTCCGGGGGAGGCAGGAGTCGACTGCGGCCAAATCTGCGACGCGCCCTGCGGACAGGGAGCAGGGTGCCAATCCTCATTAGACTGTGTTTCTGGCCTGGAATGCAGGCAGGGAACCTGCATGCTCTGCGCAGTAAATGATGAGGACTGCGATGGGGTTCCTGATGACCAGCCCCAAGGCGGCTCATCAGATGACGAGTTCATCCAATGGGCAATTGAGCATGAACTGGATGTCAGCAATCCGAATCTTGGCTCGGAAGATCCAGATGGAGACGGACTGAGCAACCTCGAGGAATTTTCCCGCAAGACCGACCCGCTTAATGGGGACAGCGATGGAGACGGATTCTCAGATGCAGAAGAGATTGATGCGGGCACCGACCCACTTGATCCTGAAGATTATCCTTCCAGCTCTTTCCTCTCCACAATCCTTATGGTGCTCCTCGTGCTTGCCCTCCTTGGCGGAGCGGGTTACTTTGTATACAATAGGTACATCCAGAATGCCCCTTCCCCATCAACACGCTCATCGCGCTCTTTCAGTCTTCCGTCCGTGAGGCAGCAGCCAGCGCCCCAGGAACAGCGTGCAGCACTGCCGCCACAATCCCCAAACATTCCCTCTCTGCTGGAGAAAAAAATGGATGAAAAATTCAAGGAAAAACACGAGCGCGAGAAACGGGAGCGCGAGAAGGTCTTCAGCGCC
>JACQOB010000174.1 GCA_016202745.1 Candidatus Aenigmatarchaeota archaeon
GACGCAGACCGTCACCTTCTCCATGAGCTACAATTTCACCACCAACGCCTACCAGAAGGCGTACTTCATGGACCGCGAGCGCTACCGCGCGTATGTCAGGGAAAATATCGACCCCCTCACCCAATTCGGCGTCAAGGACAAGATGCCGAAGGCCATTTTCACCAACGGCCCGGTGGAAATCGGGATGAAAGTTGAGCCACTCATCCCGGTTGCGAACGAGTATACTGTCCTGCCGGCAATCTCCCTTACCCTGTCCAATCGGCAGCAGATTGAGGATAAGGAAAAGAAAGTCATCACCAAATGGGATGGCAAAATCAAGAATATCAGGGAGCTCATCCTTCTGCTGCCGCCCGGCATCACCATTCACGAACCGGATCAGTGCACACCCGCTCCCTTTGAGGAATATACGAAAGGCAAGTGCGAAGCCGGATGCCAGGATGATTATAAGATGTGCCTTGGGAGTTGCAGGGAGAAAGAAGACTGCAAGATGGAATGCAATAGGCTTCTTAAGAACTGCCAAGACGAATGCGGATTTCTCTTTCAAGTGGAAGGAAGTGATGGAGAGGAATACAAAGCCTATGCCCTCAATATCAAGAACATCAAAATCAGGGACCAGAACAAGGACATTGATAAGTTCCTCACATTCACCTGCAGGATACTACCCACTCCTGAAGCGCTGGACAACACTCCATTGACCGCGCGCTACTTCCGCGTACGGGCAAAATACAACTATTTCCTCGAGAACTCCATCCAGGTGGTGGTTGAGGCAACTCCCACCATTGGGGGGACGCAGGCGGTCCAAGGCACGGTGGTTCTTCCGCGCAAGGATGCAGATGGCAGCTTTATCCCATTGACAGTCACCTCTACCCCCATGCTCAATCCAGAAACAAATGAGGTTGGTAAAAGGGAGAAAGAATATAACCATATTATTTATTCAGCAGCACAGGCATATGGGGTAGATTATCTTCTCATCAAGGCCATCATCCAGGCAGAGAGTACATGGAACCCGGATGCAGAGAAACCCGAGCCCACAAAAAAAGACTACAGTGTTGGTCTCATGCAGATACTCACCTCCACTGCGGAGAGCCAGGGGTGCATCTCCAGTGGTATGTCGCAAGATAATGCACTCATAGCGCTTAAAAATCCGGTGACAAATATCAATTGCGGCGCCAGGTACCTTGCCTTCCTCATCGATTACCAGAAAAAGAATGAACTTAAAACAGGACTGCGCAATATTGCTGGCGGCTACAACGGCGGCCAAGGGACCATGGAAGTTGGCAAGAATACGATGGGAGGATTAACAATATGGGAGGACGGGAACAATCTTCGCTATGCAGGCACGCGCGAGTATGTTAACAAGGTTATGACCTACTACAACAAGCTTCTGGATGAAGTGGATAAGGTGAAAGCACCCCAGATGCAACAAGGTTCCTCAAGAGCTTCAGATGATAGTGGTATAGATACATCATAATTAGGCATTGCCCCATAACCATGGAAAAACAAACCTCTGTGCTCATCATGACAATGCTGATTTCCCTCTCTGTCATTGCCTGCACTTCCCAGCAGCAGACAGGCGGCAAGAGCATCCAGGACGTGCAAACGGGAACCTCCGGGCTGGAGATGGAGTTCCTCAAGAATGCTCCGCCGAAAATCGTCTACGCGCAAACGGAATTTCCTGTCATACTCAAAATAAAGAATGCCGGCATGTACACGATTGACGATAAGAAGAAGGCCATTCTTTCGCTGGGAGCAGAGAGGGACTACACCTCCTCTGTCAAGGTTGAGACTGGAGGGAGAATCAGCGGCACAGACAATGAGGCGGAATTCACTCTTGATGGCAAGACACCCCTCAACCCCAGGGGGGATGAGGAGGTCATCGCATACACACTAAAGGCAAGCAAGATTGATCCGCAGAGCGAAAGCCACCCTTCTAGCGTCATCGCCTCATTGTGCTACCCTTACCAGACTAAGCTCGCTGCTTCTGTCTGCATTGACCCGGACCCGAACAATGTCCGTCCAATCAAGAAAAGCTGCGCGGTGCAGGACCTCTCCTTAAGCGCAGGCCAGGGCGCGCCTGTTGCCATTACCAAGGTGGAAGTCCAAATCCTCCCAACTTCCTCTGACAAGGTGAAGCCGCAGTTCATCATCTCTGTGGAGAACAAGGGCAAGGGAGAGGTGACAAAAGTGGATTCGTACAGCTCAGCCTGCAGGAAAACCAGCGACAGCAAAAAAATCACCTACAAGGACTTCAATGCTCTCGGAATGAAAGCGACGCTCTCTGGGCAGGAACTGAAGTGCTCGGTGCGGGCTGAGACCGTGAGTGATGGAAGTACTTCAGATGGAAGCAACAAGGAGTTTGCACGGTTATCATCAAAGAAAGGTGTGGTGAGATGCACCTATCCGGAAGACGCTGCCGATTCAATCAGCAAAGGGGTAGAAAGCTACACGGCACCGTTCACCATCACCCTTGATTATGGGTATGCA
>JACQOB010000012.1 GCA_016202745.1 Candidatus Aenigmatarchaeota archaeon
GAGGACAACACCCTGGAGGGCGGCGTGCCCATTCACATCATAAAGCATTATAAGAGGGTGCAGGCGGGAAGATGATGGCGGTTTTTTAAACATCGGAAAGAATAATTATGTGAATGACTCCGATGGTAAGGAAAAAGTCTTCTAGGAAAACCAAAGCGCCTAAAAGCAGAAAAGCTGTCAAAAAGGCCAGGCCTGCAAGGAAGGCACAACGAAAAATCAGCAGGAAAGTTAAATCCGCCGGGAAGGCGAAAAGGAAAACAATCAAGAAAATAATGCTGAAGCCCACGGCATTAAAAAAGGCAAAGAAACCGTCCAGAAAAATAAAAGCGGAGGCCAGGAAGCCGACAGTCATAAGGAAAATCTCATTCCCCGAGCGCTTCATATCCGAGAAGGCTGTCTCAGGCGTAGTGAAGCGCTTTGAGGTCCGCTATTTGCAGGTCCTGGATAAGGACGGCAGGTGCGATGAAAAACTGATGCCAAGGGTTTCCAGCCAGGACATCAAAAGCTTCTTCGAGCTGATGCTCACTTCGCGGGTTTTCGATGACAAGGCCCTTGCCCTCCAGAGGCAGGGGAGGATCGGTACATATGCTTCAATACGCGGCCAGGAGGCCAGCCAGATAGGCAGCGCCTTTGCCATGCAGGACCAGGACTGGATGTTCCCCAGCTTCAGGGAGGCCGGCGCCTACATAACGAGGAAGACGCCGATGCATCTTGTGCTGCAATACTGGTCAGGCGATGAGAGGGGGGGCATCATGCCAAAGGGCATAAACAACTTCACCCCGTCCATACCGGTGGGGACGCATGCCCTGCATGCTGTTGGTTTTGCGTGGGGGGCCAGGCTGAGGAAGGACAGGATTGTCTGCGTTGCTTACATAGGCGATGGCGCCACCTCGGAGGGGGACACGCTGGAGGCCATGAATTTCGCCGGCGTTTTCCGCGTGCCAGTGGTATTCCTCCTGCAGAACAACCAGTGGGCAATATCAGTCCCGAGGGCCAAACAAACAGCCGCAGAAACGCTTGCCCAGAAGGCCATTGCCTTTGGCTTTGAAGGGATACAAGTCGATGGGAATGATGTTTTCGCCGTATACAGGGCCGCCAGGGAGGCCATGGACAAGGCCAGGGCTGGCGGCGGGCCGACGCTGATTGAATGCGTCACGTACAGGATGGGCGACCACACGACGGCAGATGATGCAAAGCGCTACAGGGACGCCAGGGAGCTGGAATACTGGGTCCAGAGGGATCCGATTGACCGGCTGAGGAAATACATGCAAAAGAAGGGGCTGTGGTCGCAGGAGTACGAGAACAAGGTGGCCGAAGAGGCCGGCAGGAAGGTTGAGGAAGCTGTCAAGACAATGGAGTCGCAGCCGCCGCCAAATATTGAGGACTTCTTCAAGTACACTTACGCTGAAATGAACCAGAACCTGAAGGACCAGCTGGCAGAGCTCATGGAAGCGCTGAAGGAGCAACAGGAAAGGAAGGAATAGTTTATGAGACGCGTGAAATTGCGCAGCAAGAAAAGGAAAAACCACACGATGCTGAGGGGACGGTAGCATGCCAAACCTGACAATAGTCCAGGCAGTGAATTATGCCCTGATGCAGGAGATGGCCAGGGATGCAAATGTCATTGTCCTGGGTGAAGATGTGGCAAGGAATGGGGGAGTCTTCCGCGCGACCGAGGGCCTCTGGGAGAAATTCGGGGATGGCCGCGTGATCGACACGCCCCTGGCAGAATCGGGCATTGTGGGGGTTTCCATTGGCCTCGCAGCGTACGGCTTCAGGCCGGTGGCTGAAATCCAATTTGACGGCTTCACTTATCCTGCATTTGACCAGCTCATTTCCCACGCAACAAGGATCAGGACAAGGTCGCGGGGCCGCTTTTCATGCCCGCTGGTTGTCAGGGCTCCCTACGGCGGGGGGATACATGCTCCGGAACACCACTCAGAAGCGCCGGAGGCATTCTACACGCACATGCCAGGCGTCAAGGTGGTCATCCCTTCCACACCATATGACACCAAAGGGCTGCTGGTGTCAGCCATCAGGGATCCCGACCCTGTGATCTTTTTCGAGCCAAAGAAGATATACAGGGCATTCAAGCAGGAGGTCCCGGAGGAGGATTATGCAATACCTTTGGGCAAGGCCTCAGTAGCGAGGGAAGGGGTGGATGTCTCCATCTTCACGTGGGGCTCAATGGTCAGGACATGCCTGGAGGCGGCGGAAAAGATCAAGGACAGGGTCAGCGTGGAGGTTGTGGACATGAGGACGCTGTCGCCACTGGACACGGATGCCATAAACGCGTCAGTCAAGAAGACAGGAAGGGTTGTAATAGTCCATGAAGCGCCCAAGTCATCAGGCGTGGGCGCGGAGATAGCCGCCCTGATTGACAGGAAGGACCTGCTTTACCTGGAGGCCCCGGTTGTAAGGGTTACAGGCTTTGATACGGTCTTCCCCCTTGCCAAGCTGGAGAAATACTACATGCCGGATGCCAGCAGGATAACCAAGGGCATTGAGAAGGTGATGGATTTTTGATGTTTTATCTCCCCTTTCTCTTTGGTATGTAAGATTTACCTGCTTCTGATATGTAGCCCGATTTTGTCACATAACCCGTATTGAACATGCCATATTGGGAAAGGCCTGATACTTCCTGTATCTTGTTCCTGTACCTTTCTTCCTGCCTGAGTTCCTCGGGTTTCCATGAGATTTCTAGCGTAACAACAGGTGTTGTCTTTGACTCGACTGCAACAGGCGACATATAGCTTAAGCTTGTGGGGAATTTCCAGGCGAGTTTCCCCTCCGTTGTCAGGCAATACAGGTTGCAATCCATTGAGCCGAAGACGGTTTTGTTTCCCGCTACATAAGGTATGGAGTTAATAGATGCCTTTGCTATGAATTTCCATTTTTCCTTTCCTGAAAAGTCGATGCAATAGAAATTGGCATCCCCGCATCCGAAATAAATACCATCTTCATTTACTGCAGGCGGGGCCCATATCTGGTCCTTTGTCCTGAATCTCCATAAGAATCTTCCTTCAACATCAACGGCATAGAGATGCTCATCTCGTGAGGGAAAATAAACAACATTGTTGTATATACTCGGCGGTCTGGCTGTTATCGCATTATTAGAAGTGAATTTCCACAGAAGCCTCCCGCTCATGTCAAGGCAGTACAAGTTGCAGTCATAAGAGCCGAAAAATATCCTGTCTTTCCATACTGCAGCAGAGCCTGCCTCGCCATTAGTAAGGAATTTCCATTTAAGCTTACCAGTCGCATCCAATGCATAGAAATATTTATCAGAGGAACCGATGTATAATGTGCCTTTATGAAAAAGCGGATATGAGCTTATTGGGCCATTTGTGCGGAATTTCCATATTAACTCCCCTTCACCCGAAACGGCATATACGTATCCATCAGATGCGCCAAAATATACGGTATTCTCATGTACAAAAGGTTTGGAATATATTTTGCCATTTGCAAGGAATTTCCATGATATTCCTCCATCGGCATCAACCGCATACAGGTTATTATCATAAGAACCGAAATAGATGACATCGTTAGCCGCAGTGGAGTTTAAGACTATGCCTCCGGTTGTTAATCGCCACAGTTCCTTGCCATCCTTCAGGGAAACAGCATAAAAATTCTTGTCGCATGCGCCGAAATAAACAACCTCTTTATCCACTACAGGAGACGAAAGTATGCTGCCACCCAGTCCGACGTCAAACACAGGATTTGCGCGGGTCTCTTTCAACTGCTGGTGGACACCAATAAAATACAGATCGGCGTTTATGCTGCCGGGCTTGAGCTGCAGGCCTGCTGATTCGATGTTGTAGCCGATATTGTATTTCATGGTATATTATTATAGCCATTAATTAAATGCGCGTCTACGTCAGCAGCGTGATTATCCCCACTGCTATGAAGATTATGGCTGAAACCTTGCCCATCTTGTCCCTGTGCTTCCATTGGGCTATCCTGCTGCCGATAAGGATGCTCAGCAGCGTGATTGCCGCAAGCGCAAGCGCGATGCCCGCGAAGACAAGCGGAAGGTCGCCGAACCCCGCCCCAAGCGCCCCTGACGCTATCTGGCTCTTGTCGCCCAGCTCGCTGAAGAAGACCACCGCGAACACGGTCAGGATGATTCTTGTCACGTGTACCTCATGCTCCTTCCTTTCCTCCTGCATGAATGAGTAGAAGCCAATCACAATGAACAGGCCGCCCGCAAGGAGCTTCACCAGGACCGGCGAGACCAGGGAGTACAGCAGGCTGCCGGCAATGACGGCGATGCCGTCCGAAAAAACCAGCGCAGCCACGGCCCCCGCGTACACCTGCAGCCTTTGCTGGTACTTGGCCGAAAGGCCTATTACCACAAGCTGCGTCTTGTCGGCTATCTCAGAAATGAAGATTATGGCAAACGCGATAGGCAGGATTTCATATCCCATGAATTTATATTGAGCATCAATAAGATAAATTAGTGGTCTGATGGCTTTTGAGTTCAGGTTCCCCGATGTCGGCGAAGGCATAACGGAAGGGGAAATTGTGAAGCTGCTTGTGAAGGAAGGCGACACTGTGAGGCAGGACCAGCCCCTGGCCGAGGTCGAGACTGA
>JACQOB010000013.1 GCA_016202745.1 Candidatus Aenigmatarchaeota archaeon
ACCACAGACGGCTCCACATATTCAGTCGCAACCTCCAACACCACGAACTCCTCAGGCTTCGCGAATTTCTATTTCAACGCCAGCTGCTCCCCCAAGCACGAAGCCCAAACCCAGAAATGGAAGGTCTCCCTGGCTGGCGACGCTCTTTACAAAAACAATGATACAGACTCCGCAGGCTTCGGTCTCGTGCTTGACGTCTGGGGAACACTCAATCTCACCCTCAGCGACCCAGACGGCTCCCAGAACTTTACCCAGGGAGATTCAATAACCTTTCTCGGCTCTGTGTTCGATGATTGTATCGGCTCTTCTATTTCCCCCACCGTTAACTATTTCGCCAACTATACAAACATCACGAACTCCAGCATGCGCCTGGCATCCGAGTGCAAGGACATCACAGTCCTCGGGGCCAATGCCTTCCGCTGCAACCTGCGCACGGACATTTTCAACCACTCGACCTGGTACAACGTGTCCATGCAGGCCAACCTCACGTCCCACTACTCAAACTCCACCTCCAGAACAGGCTCCCAGGGCCTTTTCTTCCTGAACCCCATCCGCCAGCTTGCGGACCAGGCAGTCAGCAACTCAATTTCAATCTACACCGTACCCAACTGGAACTTCTCTGTCCGCGTCCGCTCCGGCAATTACGACAACACAACCATCCACCTCCTCCTGAAAAAAGGGGCTGAATCCTTCTCTGAATGCTCCGGAACCACATGCGTAAACGGCTCTGTCACAATCTGCACCTACTGCATCAACAGGACAGTCTGGTGGGAAAGGAATTTCTCCTCCTCTGATGTGGGGACATGGTTCTACCAGATCCAGATGAAGAACAACGCCACAGGAACAGTGATCACCCAGACCTCCGGGACAGACAGCTTCGAGGTCCAGGACATCTCCCTCTCGCCATATTACATCACCCTTGACAACTTCGTGCGCAGCCCGACCTCAGCCGGCTGGGGCTTCAATTTCACCTTCAATGTCACTGTTCAGTCCAACTCAAACCGCAACGTTTCAGTCTTCCTGTGGAGGAGCACCACAGGGACTGACTTCACCAGTGTCCGCAATGTGACCCAGAATTTCAGCACCAAGACCGACGTGAACCTCACTATTGATGTGCAGCCAAACGAAACAGACGCCTCCACAGGCTCGCAAACATGGTTCTACAAGTTCAACGCCACTGACTTCAACTCCACAGCCCCCACAACCAACACCACCACCTCCCTCACCGTGACGGTCACGAAAGACGCAATCATACTCGAGTTCCCATTCGGCAACACCACTGTCGCGAACAGGACAGACAACCAGACCAGCCCCCTGTACATAAGGCTGCGCGACGGGAACGGGACTGTAATAGGCGCTGGCCGGCCCGCCAACCTGTCCGTGACCACTGACGGAAGCAGCTATGGCTCGCCGATCAGCACAACCACAAATTCCTCGGGCTTCGTCAACTTCGATTTCAATGCCACCTGCTCCCCCAAGCACAAGGCCCAAACCCAGAAGTGGAAGATCTCCATCACTAATGATCCTCTCTACCAGAACAATGATACAGATTCCGCGGGCCTCGGCCTTGTCCTTGATGTCTGGGGAACAATAAACCTATCCCTCACCGACCCTGACGGGAGCAGCAATTTCACCCAGGGCCAGACCATAACATTCCTGGGCACAGCCTATGACGACTGCATTGAAGTGATCACCCCAACCCCCACTGTAAATTATTTTGCCAATTACACGAATTCCTCTGGCCAGCAATCACTGGAATGCACCCCTGTGACCAAGCTTGGCGAGAATGCGTTCCGCTGCCTGCTCGCCACCACTGTCTCCACGCTTTCAACCTTCTACAACGCCTCAATACAGTCCAACGCCTCATACCACTACCCCAACTCCACCAGGCGGACAGGCTCCCAGGGCCTGTTCTTCCTGGACCCCTTCCGGGAACTCGTGGACCAGCAGGTCGTCCCCAGCAGTGGCCTCTACACAGCAACCAACTGGAACTTCTCTGTCCGCGTGAGCTCAGGAAACAATGACAACCTCTCACTCAACCTCCTCCTGAAAAAAGGCGCGGCCTCTTTCAGCGAATGCTTGGCCCCCACCTGCGTGAACGGAACATCAAGATTTTGCACCAACTGCATTAACAAGACCATCTGGTGGGAGCGGAATTTCACTTCAGCAGATGTGGGGACGTGGTTCTTCCAGATGCAGATGGTCAACAACGCAACAGGAGCGGTTGTGACGCAGACAGGTGGGACGGATTCCTTCGAGGTGCAGGACGTGTCTGCCTCTTCGTTCTACGTCACCCTGGACAACTTCGTCCGCTCTCCAACGTCCGCTGGCTGGGGCTTCAACTTCTCATTCAACATAACAGCGCGATCAAGCTCCAACCGCAATGTCTCAGTTGAGCTTTGGAGAAGCACCACTGGCGTAGACCCATTCACCAGAACCTATAACATCACCCTCAACCTCACCAACAGCACAGATATCAATGTCAGCTTTGATGCCCAACCTTCGGATACGGATCCGATTACAGGGAGCCAAACCGTATATTTCAAGTTCAACGCCACTGACAACAACAATTCAGCGCCTTTAAGGAACACCACATCCTCCCTCACAG
>JACQOB010000011.1 GCA_016202745.1 Candidatus Aenigmatarchaeota archaeon
ATACCTCATAGAAACTTCCTTCATACTAGCCGGGTTCATCAACGGCATCGAGAGCGGCCAGGATCCTACAGGCCGGGACTACAGCCGCGGGCACATACTCTGGGACTCCTTCGTCGACTTCGTCATATCCCTGTTCGTGACCCTGCAGATCTTCACGCCGCTGGTTGTGGTGGCTGCCTGAGGAGCTGGAAAAGATAAATATCGGCCTGCCAATAATACAGCCATGGATGACCAGAATATCGAGCTAATCAGGACATTGGGCATTGTTCTGGCAATACTCGTTATAATTATACTCGCGGTAATGGTTTATGGCAAGCCCTTTCAGTTGGCGCCGCCAATAGCAGGATGATTTTATGGATGAAAAGAGCGTCATCATCGGAGTGATATTCGGCCTTGCCATAGCGATAATCACAGTCGTGATACTGATCAAGACCACCAGCATAGGCAGGGAATTCGCATCGAATGTATGGACCCAGGTTGCAGGCCTCTTTTTCGGCGGCGGCATAGCGGTGGCGTGATCCATGCCTCTAGAAAGCTCTATGAAGACAAGCTTCTACTTCATCTCAACCCTGATTATCATAGCGGTTTTCCTGACGCTTGTGCTTTTCGGCCACACCGAGCTGAGAGCAGCCCAGAAAACTGCGACAGAGAAAGGCGCGCAGGCAAAGCAGGCATTCCAGAGGCTGAGCGATCTGATATCCATAGTGCCGCCGCATAACATAGACATAAAATGCATGAAGGAGGGTGGAATATACCGCTACGAAATAACGGTAACCGGGCTCACTCTTCTTTTCCAGGACAGGGAAAAATCGGTGAGGGAAATTTCCGCTGTTCCTGTGCTGAAATACAAGGAAAAAAAAGCTCTGGACGCGAGAAAAACCAGCGTGACACTTCAGGCAAATGAGCCGCGCACGCTGGGCGCAGGCTTGAGCCTGGATTTTGTCCTGATATCCTCTGAGCCTCCTACGATCTACAGGCCCGGCAAGTCGTATTCCGGCTACCTTCTGAATAAGCAGTCGCTTGTCCTCAACAACGTCAAGATCACCGTGAACGACATTTCATACCGCAAGCCAAGCATATCACTGTCCGAAATCCTGAGGGGCGGATCTAATACAGGCATATGTACAATCTCACTAGAACTCAAGTGCAGGGACGACAGCGCGCGGCTGGAAATGCCCGAATGCGCGGGCGGATCGTGCGAACACACGGTCGCGCTGTGCAACATCGGCGTATCGGTCCGGCTTAATCCGTTCGAGGACAAGCAGGTCCCGTGCTATCTCCAGAAGCCTAAAGTCAGCGTAGAAACAACAAATATAGACGCGCCGGCCGCTAACTGGAACGAGACCGTGATAATCGCGTTCTGCAGGAGCGCAGGAGTGCCTGAAGACTGTACAATTTTTGGAAAGGATGTCCCGGAATTTGTGGTACAAGAAGAACTTGAGCATGCGCGCGATAATTTTTTGGGCACAACCGAGCCGCTTGAGGTAAGCAGCCCCAAGAATTACTTCGTCGAGGAATGCCTGGAGCGA
The DNA here is from genome assembly GCA_016202745.1 of Candidatus Aenigmatarchaeota archaeon. Taxonomy (GTDB): domain Archaea; phylum Aenigmatarchaeota; class Aenigmatarchaeia; order QMZP01; family QMZP01; genus JACQIG01. The sequence goes on from JACQOB010000011.1 coordinate 1,530, forward strand.
TAACCATGCCAGCACTGGAATTCGTGTACAAAATCATCGTCATGGTCCTCGTGCTTTTCATACTGCTCTCGATCCTTAACATATCGTACACCGAGGTCGTGAACAACCTGAGGAACCGCGGCAAGGAAGAGGTGGATCTTTACATAACAGACGAAAACCTGGCGGGAAAGGTAAAGATCTGCTATGATACCGAGAAAATAATACTCGATAATGTAGGCTTCTCTTACAAGGAAAAGGCCGAGTACGTGCCGCTGTTTTTCTTCAAGGGCATGACATTTTCAGGAAAAGCCGGGGCCGAGGATGTGATAAAATTTGACCCCCAAAAGCCGAGGCCGACGGTAACGATAGAATCCGTCAAGTTCCCGAATTTCAAGGAAATTCCAAAAACATGCGAGCAGGCAGGCGGCACATGCGGTCTTTGCGATGAGAGGGAAGAGATAAAGGAGTTCAAGACGAAATGCGCTCTGCCGCCGACGTATTCGCGCAGATGCTGCAGGGTCGGCGATCCTGTTGTGAGGGAAATACCTCTCGCAGCCATGATATATCCCGGGAATCCTGATACATTGCTCCTCGGGTTCATGGTCAGGAATGAGAAATGCCAGAGCCTTGCCGCGAGCGGAATGAACGTACAGGAATTTACGAAGCTCTGCGGGAACCTCGTGCAGAGAACTTTCTTCCTTACTGGAACCGTTGTTAACTGCGCCACAGCGCCAGGGACAAACCCGGGAACACCAGGGCTGCGCGGCGCAGTGTCGTTTGACGGCGCAGGCTACGTAGGCGGGATGTGCGAGACCTTTTTCAGGGTGAAAAATACAGGAGTCGTGCACTGGCTCGAGAGCAACAACATTGCGCTGATTGTGAAATGCGATGACAGGACGAATCCGCAGACGCGCGTAAGAGCCTTGTCAACGCTTCCGGTCGGGCAGGTATTCACTTACAGGGGAGGCGCCAGCGCGCTGAGCACCATCTATAATCTCTGCCCCAAGACTTCCGAGGGCTTCATTGAGCTTTTCTCCGGGTGCGAGCCATCTGACACCGGATGCTCAAGGGCCTCGCTGCTCTCCACGACCAGCTTCGACTGCAAGGCCATACCGAGGATGCTGCAATTCAGGGGCGCAAACGACATCGGAGGCGGGATGTGCGAGGTCAAGTACACAATCACGAACAAGGAGGGATTTGCCTGGGAAGACAGCGACAGGATGAAGGCCATGATCGACTGCGTCCAGGAGAACTACGCACCAGCCTCCGGCTTCCTGAACCTTGCTTCAGGCGCTTCCGTGGCTGATTACGGCACGACTTCGCATCGCGCGTGCCCGAAGTGGAATGAGGACGAGCTGAAAAAGGACCCTGCCTTATGGGCCAAATACCAGAACGGCTGGAAGATAAGGCTTTACCGCGGCTGCAGGGATGTGCAGGGCTGTTCAGGAGCCACTGAAATAACTGTTCCGGAAGAATTCAAGTGCTGAGAACCTTTATAATTTTGGCGCGGCAGTATTATTCATGACCGTTGAAATGCCGGTACAATACCTTGCCCTCATTTTCTTCGCTTTAGTCTTCCTTGGAATTGCCGGAAGCCTGCTCCTCTCGAACAAGGACATTATACTGAGGGTGGTCACGATAATTTTCGGCTCTCTTTCTTTCGGGTGAAAAACCTATTTTAAGCGCGCGCGGAAATATTAATCATGCGCCCCGAGCACGTCGTCATAAGCATAATAATTCTCCTTGTCATGCTGCTTGCCGTCATAGCGCTTTCGGGAAAGATAATGCCTACTTTCACATCCGGTCTGGACGCCATCCTGAGACTGGTCAACCTGAAGTGAGATAATGAAAAAAGGCGCTGCCGAAGGCATATACCTTGTTCTGCAGGTCATTGTGCTTGTAATGTTCATGACCGTATTCCTTTTCATTCTCCAAAGGCTGCCGTCAAGCGAGCCCGCCGCGAAGATAAATACCGAACTGCTTAGGTCGAAGCTGAACGAGGCGTGCATAAAAGGGTCTTCCGAACTCGACGGCATGGCCTTCTCGCAGGTGATTCCGATGCGGGTTTTCTTCACCGACATGCTCCCGGGATTCAGGATAAAGGCGAAGGGGGACCCGGACTTCCTTCTATACTACGAGGCGTTCCCGATAGGCGAAGGGCTGGCATGGGAAGTCTACCAATACGGCATGGGCGAGAGAGTCTTCGCGCCGTTTGTTTACAGCAACGCCAGCGTAGGGAGCACAATCAATTCAGTAGATTTTGAAAAGAGGCTTTTCGGGAGTGCCGACAGCCACTACAACAAGGCCCTCGAAGAAGCTCTCAGGAAAAAACCCGAGCTGAGAAACCAGCAGATGATGCTGCTCGTGCCTAACATAATGCTCAGCGATTACGTGAATGTATTCCCAACCACCGAGCCCGAGCCGATCGTCCAGTTCGGGCAGCAAGAACATAAAAAAGGGGACGCAGGCGAGTGGCTTGCGAAGGGGGACAGCAGCACTTCCGAGAACGTATACAGGATCGAGCTTCAGTTCGCGCAGGACAAGAAATCCTTCATCAAGTACAGGCCGTGCGGCGTGAACTCCCTCTGCCTGAAAACCGCGGAAAACGTTTACAGGATACCCCTCGGAAGCTCGTGCAGGGACATAAGCAACATCCATCTGGAATACGATAATACTGCAACGCGCGTGCCCGAGCAGCTGGCGATCTCGCTCGGAAGCACTGTAGGCGTCGGAGCAGCATCTGTCATAGGAGTCAAAATTGCAGGCGGGCTTCTCCCGTTCCTCAAATGGACGGGAGGCCTTATAAGCTGGCTGGGCACCCTGAACCGGGGAGCGCTGTTCTTGGGAGTAGGCGGGAGCAGTGCGCTGAATGCCGAGCGGTACGTGGCCGGGTACCTTATAGGCCTTTACTTCTCAAGGAAGGATTCTGATTTCTACCTTGCATCGCCCTGCAAGTTCCAGCAGAACATCAAGATAGAAAAGAAATCCTGCAGGCTTATGTGCGACAAGTGGATAAAATATCCCGTGTACAGCGTCTTTGTAGACAAGAACAACATCAAGAACGTAAAGGTGGAGAGCTTCCACTACCAATGCATCGACGGCCTCGGCCCTGCTGATCTCGATATGGTGAAAAACATCCCGTCAGCGGATCCGCCGGATGGCGAATGCCTTAATGTAAAGGTGGAGGAACTGCCGGAATTCTTCTGCTGGACAAGGAACCCGTTCAGGCACAGCGGCTTAGAGATAAAGCAGACAGGAAGCAGTCCGGTAGTGCGGGTTGACTTTCTCAACGCTGTCAGGAATACCGTGTCTCACCAGATGGGATTGAGCACAGTCGTGGATAACACCGAGTACATCGCCCCTAACATGATATACGTGAAGCAGATTGCCAACCCCTTCACCATATCCTTTGCGAAGGAACTGCTGAACACGGACTGGAAGTGGCCGGGGTAATCACATGAAAGGATTCCAGCTCGCGACCGTGCTTATAATAGGCGCATTGCTGCTGTTCCTGACTATCGGGCCCGCGGTAAAGACAGCGTCGCTCGAGGCGGTCAGGAGAAGCGCGGTTTTTCAGGCCGAATACATAGCTAACATAATCAATTTCCTGCAGTCCGCTCCCGTCACCACGCAATACGCGCTTACAACGGCAAAGGGCAGCTGCACAATGCTGTTCAACCAGATGTACGTCGAGCTTACACTGGAAAACCTGACCGCGCGCTCGGACATTTTACAGACAGGCCTGGAAATACCGAAGAAAGAGATCAAATGCTCGGCGGAACGGCAGAAAACCGTCTGCTTCGTCAGGCGCCAGAGCAGCATCGACATATTCGAGAGCGAAGTTAACTGCATTTTGACCGCATAAGAGGGTACCATGGCAACACAGGAAGAAAGCTCCGGCATGATGCCGGACTTCATGTTTTATTTTCTTCTGGTTATCATAGCCCTGGCAGTAGGCTACTTCATATACCTGGCGATCTTCACGTTCCAGCCGGTCATCGACCTGCAGAGGAATGCCCGCGCCACGCTTGAGATATCGGAAAACCTCATGTCATCGCCCCTTACCACCAGCAAGGCCGTATTCTCATCGGCGGAACTCGACAAAATCGACAACAAGATAGTGGAGCCTTACGTGAGGCACTGCGCGTACGGATACAAAGCGGAAATAGAGAGCGGCGGCAGAAAGTGGATATTCGGATACGAGCCGAGGGATTTCGGGAGATATTTCGACTCGCTCAAAGAGCATGCCCTGAAAACACCGGTAAGCGTGGACGGGAAGCCAGGAACGCTGACAGTGACAACATACGAGAATACAATCACCAGCGCCTCATGCCTGATACAGCGCGCTTTCGTGCTGAAAAAAATAGAAAAATGGCCGTGCAAGATTCCGACAGCAGGCGCCGTATCGCTGCCCAGGGAGACCAGGGCAGTCAGGTGCGACATCAAGCTGGAAAAGCAGAGGGATGATTTCCTGTGCATCGGGGCAGCGGTCGAGGAGGCTCCGCTCGTTGAATGCAGGCACCTGCCCGGCATACAGGTCCAGAAATTCATTTTCAAGGGAAAGAAATTCAATGAGATAAAGGATATGTTCCTCGTAGCGTATCCCCTGAAGCGCTATGCAGACAGCTGCGAGAACCTGAATCCTGCGGATATAGCCGGCGAGAAAGATGACGTCGTTACGGTTCTGCTGTGCATAGAGGAGGCCGCGAAGCCATGACAAGAAAAGGCACGATCAATCCGATATACCTCATCATTTTTGCTGTCTACGCCGTGGCACTCGTACTGTTCGTCATCGGATCCAAGTTCATAATCTCAATAAGGTCCCTCGACGCGCGCTCCACAATAAATTTCGAGCTTGCAGGCCTCGTCCTGAACCCCTACGGCGTCGCCCAGCCGCTCTCGGTCATGAAAGTGGATGAGAGGACTGTCGCGGAGATAGCGCTGCAGACTTCGATAACAGAGAAGATTTCCAGCGAAGATACAGGCAAGCTGGACGCCTCGATAAGAGACTACATGGCTAGATTCAGCTTCCCGTACTACAACATAAAAATCATAAAGAGCGACAAGGTCCTTTATGCAATCGACAGCAAAGGCCGGCGCTGCGGAAAAAACGATGAGGGATTCTGCTCAGCTGGTATACAATCCTTTAATGCTCCGTGTGGAATCGGCAGAAGGAAAATAGATTCTGATGGGAAATGTCCGCTGAGACTTGGAGTTCTTCAGGTATATGATTGCTGTGCAGAGGACTATAAGCCGGGAACCGAGCAATATAACGAACCCCTGCCAGGTAAGCCGGCCGTAATCAGATGCGGCGAGACCGGAATAGGTGTCTGTGATTTCCTGTGCGGGGAAGGCAGGACTGAAATTTCTCAAGTAAGAAGCGAGTGCTCAACACCTCAGACACAGAAATGCTGCGCGCCCGTGAACAAGATAGGATCTGTCAAGATAGGCACATTGCTTTCTGCTGAGATACCCTTGCCTTACAAGACAGAGAAAACTCCGCCGGTTTTTTATTGCGTTGATTCAAGCAAGCAGGAATTGTGCTCCGGGGGCGAGCTAGTGCCCGGACTATGCAGCGGTGCGAAGCTGTGCTGCGTAACCCAGACAATAAAATGCGGGACCAGCACAGGATCAAGCGGGTTCTGCCTTGATGTCATGAAATGCGGGAAAATACAGAATTCAAGGAGTGAGATCTCGAAGGACTGCCCGGCATCGCGAGGCAACACGTATCAATGCTGCATAACAGCTGATCTCAGCAGCGTCAAGACCGGGCCGCCGATCCAGCCTACGGACGAGGAATGCAATTTTGGCGAGAAAAAAAGCGCCGGCGTAGGGAAACTTGTGATAACACTTGGTGAAAAATAATGAAAGGCTCGACATCGTCAGGCTTTTTTATTACCGTGCTTCTTATAGCAATACTTCTTACTGCCTTATCGCTGATAGCTGTGCTCGAAGCATTCTCAAACAGCCAGAGAAAGGAAACAATTGTGCTTAGCTCAATAGAACTGATCAAGACATCCA
>JACQOB010000014.1 GCA_016202745.1 Candidatus Aenigmatarchaeota archaeon
CATATACAATTAATGAAAATGAATAGCGGGGTGGAGCAGCCTGGAGTGCTCGTTGGGCTCATAAAGGGAAATTATCCCATATTGAGGTACCCAAAGGTCGTTGGTTCAAATCCAACCCCCGCTATTTGCTATTTTAGCGGATGCAATCCATAATGTTTATGGCTGAGAAAAAAGACAGCTTTTTCATCGCAGGCATCGACGAGGCAGGCCGGGGAAGCGTCATAGGCCCGCTGGTCATAGCAGGGGTGTCGGTTGACGCGAAGGGCGAGGCCAGGCTGAAAAAGCTGGGAGTGAGGGACTCAAAGCTCCTTTCCCCCAAAAGGCGCGAGGCCTTATACAAGAAGATAGAGAAGATAGCAAAGGATATCATCATTTCCAAGACAGACCCCTGCAAGATAGACGCATCCCGGAGCAATGGCACGAACATGAACAAGCTTGAGGCGGCGAAGTTTGTCGAGATTCTCAGCCTGCTGAACCCGCAAAAGGCCTACATAGACGGCTTCGATGCCAACCTGGCAAAGCTGAAGGAGTTCTTCATCAAGATGACCAGCGGCCAGGTCGAGCTTGTCGTGGAGCATTACGCCGATGCGACTTACCCGGTGGTTTCCGCCGCGTCCATTGTGGCCAAGGTGGAGCGGGACAGGGCCGTGGAGAAGCTGAAGAAGCAATACGGGGAAATTGGGTCCGGCTACACCAGCGACCCCAGGACGATAGCGTGGCTGAAGGAGTGGCTCAAGTCCAATGACAGGCTTCCCGACTGCGTCAGGAGGACATGGATTACGGCCGAATTGCTGGAGGACGAGAAGAAGCAGTCCAGGCTGACAGAATGGCTGAAGTCTAGGTTCTGAAATCCAGCGCCTCTTTAATGTTTAATGCGGAAATCCTGGCTGATTTGTAAGCCTCCCAACCAAGCCGCTGCCTCATGAATTCCTCTTCTGCCATAATGTGCAAGTCAATCTTAGGAATCGGCTCTTTCCCGTATCTTCGCTCCCAGACGGACTGAATTGTTTCCTGGGCATCCAGCATGCCGGGTCTTATATGCTCTTTAAACTTTAGCGCGGAAACATACTGCGGCAACACATAATATTTGCCTTCTTTTTTTCTTAATATGCAGTGCAGCTGTTCACGCAGCCCCCATTGTATCCCGCTATAATTCAGGGCCAAATCGTCCTTTGAGCAATACTTCCAGGCTTTCACCCTAATCCCTCCTCGTGCATGATATTCAGGAAATAAGTTTAAGTGCCTTTCGGTTACTCGCGACCCATTCATTTAAATCCTTTCCCCACCAAGATAATTTCAAGGGGATTTCATGCTGAAAAGACTGGGGGACGTGATCCTCCTGCAGCTTTCTGAGAACGACTCGAATATCTATATCCTGGGGGACGTCGTGGTCGATTCAGGCACGGGGTTCAACTTCACCAGGATGTACCAGATACTCAGGATAATCAAGAAGGACCCCAAGGCCATATCCCATGTCATAAACACCCATGCGCACTTCAACCACATAGGCGGCAACGGCTACTTCCTCAACGCGAAGGTGGCAGTCCATGAGGCGGAGGCCCCGGTGATAGAAAGCGGCGACGAGAAGAGGAGCATGGCCGACTTCTTTGACGGCAGGCTCCACCCAAGGAAGGTCGACGTGAGGCTCAAGGACGGGGATGTCATAGGCGGCCTGAAGGTCATCCACACGCCAGGCCACTCCCCCGGCTCCGTATGCCTCTACAACCCCAGGGACAAGAGCCTTTACACGGGCGACACGCTCTTCGCTGACGGGGTGGGCGACACGGAGGTAGAAGGGGGCGACCCCGACGCGATGGCAGCCTCCCTTGACAGGATAAGCAAGCTGGACGTGCAGAAGATATTCCCAGGCCACGGCGAGGCCGTCCTGTCCGGCGCCAAGAAGGCCCTGAAGGAGATAATGAAGGGGGAGTGATTACCCCAGCCTGGCCAGCGACCGTTCTATGTTCCTCCTTGCCTGCCCCTCGTATTTCTCCCTGAAGAATTCTGTTGAATAGATGCTTGGCCTCGCGAGAAAGTCGCCAAGGATCTTTGCCCTGCCGGCCCTGAACTGCCAGTCAGGAACCCACCTGTACTCTTTCCTGATGTTGTTCTCATATTCGTCGAATTCCACTTCAGGAGTTCCCAGGATGGAGAGGTCCACATCCGCAAGCACCTGGGAGTCTATGTCGAAGGGAGTTACAATGTGCCTTGTTTCGAGTATCAGATCATGCACATTGCCTGCAAATAGATCAGGAAGTCCGATGTCCCTGGAAATCCTGTAAGCCAGCTGCGCACTCCTTGTTTCATTGTCTGCAGCCATTGTATCATAGAATGCGTCATGGAACCAGAGCGCCATTTCAACTTCATCGGGGTGTTCGGGCAGGTGGCGTGCGGGATGGTACTCATCCAGGCAGCGGCCTATGTGCGACAGGTTGTGGTATGCCCTCTGCTGGACTGAATACAGGCCCTCCAGCATGTAGTATGCCTTCTGCGGATCCCCTTTTGCGCCTATCCTCTTCCAGAATTCCAGCCACCTACCCAGTTCTGGCATTCCTGAACCTCCCAACCAGCCTATTGAGAACCGCCACTGGAACGTACCTGCTGACGGCCTGCTCCCACCCTTCAGGGCCAACCAGGCCCTTCACCAGGCTGGAGCTTATCTCTCTGAGTTCCCTCGGTGGCATGAGGAAAACGGTAATAATGCCTGGGTCCATGTCGCTGTTCACGTACCTCATCATTCTTTCATAATCAAAATCGCCTTGTGCCCTGAGCCCCCTGAGTATGTATCCTGCTCCGGCTACCTTCGCGTAGTCAACAAGGTATTTGTTCCGGAAGGAGTCCACTGTGACACAGTCCAGGCCTCTTGTGCATTCCCTCAGCATGCCAGCCCTTTCGTCAACGGAGAACATGTATCCTTTCTCCGGGTTTGTCCCTATGGCGACCACGAGCTCGTCAAACAGCCCAGCCCCCTTCTCAATCATCCAGAGATGGCCGTTGGTCGGAGGGTCAAAGCTGCCAGCGTAAACGCATTTCCTCATGATTAGCAGTAGGAAAGTAAATCTTATAAGCGCCTGCCCAATGCGGAAGATATAAGCCGCGGGCGCAAATAATTCATTTATGAAACTGCGCTTCCCTTTCAGGAAACTTGTCGAGAAGCTGTCCTTTGTCAGGCGCGAGAAGCCCATAGGCCTCTACCACGTGCAGGTCGTTTCCCTGGAGGAGGAGCTGGAATACCCGGAAATACTCCCCCTGGAACTCAGGTTCGTGATGCAGAAGAGCCAGGCTAGGAAGGACGACATCAGGAGTATAATAAAGAGCGGCAAGGCGCTTGGCGTCAGGACTGTTGACAAGACCCCCGAAAGGGTCCTGGCGGCGATAAACCACATCGCAGTCATGAGCCAGCACCTTACAATTGTCACATGGCTCCCTGAGCTGGTGGCGCATGAGGTGAAGCCCAAATTCTCTGAAAAGGACCTTCAGCACGCCAAGACAAGGGGCATTGACCTGAACGAGGAGGTTGACATCATACTGGCCCACAGGAGGGAGTTCAAGAAGTTCGTTCTGATAGACGAGGAGAACAGGGGGATAACAAAGGAGGAGCAGGAGTTCATGAGGCAGATGAATGAGGAGATCTTCCCGATAACGCTCCAGCATACAATAAACAGGATGACATTTGACAACGCCCATGAAAGGACAGAGATAGCGCAGAGGATAATCAAGTCGCTCCTCATAATAGGGCCGATAGCGCATTTCTTTGAGACTGTCGCAAGGGGCATAGGCAAGATATTCGCGGCCTCAATGGACGACGTGATGTCTGAGACTGCTGAACTTTATGCGCTGAAAGGCTCGGGATTCACGTGGAGGCAGCTTGCAAGCAGGTCAAAGATACTCATTCCGGTCTTCATACTCGCCACGTATGGCGCCTATAACGTTGAGGGCTTCATTGTGCGCGGCGAGTATGCGACCGCAGGCATCCTTTTCGGCCTTTCAGCAGTGGCCCTGTCGCTCGCCACAGCATTGCAAAGCATAAGGATGTACCACCACAATGTCCAGACGCTTATAAAGGAGGGGAAGATAGGCCAGCTGACACCCCGCCAGCAGTGGTGGCTTGCCCTTCACCAGGACTTCACCAACCCGGCAAGGGTGGGCCTGTTTGCGGGTGCTGTAGTGTCGCCCATAATGGCCATGCTCGTCTTCACCTTCCCCGTCACCGACATAAGGGACCTGCTGGTGCACAACGGCTTTGTCCTTGCGCTGCTGGGCAGCACCGAGGCCATAGTGGCCGCAATAACTGTCTTCGCTGCCAGGAGGATAAACAACTTCCGCCTGAGGAGGAAGATCAAGGCCATTCTGAAGCACATGCATGTGGAGTGGAGGGTGAAGAGGTGGAAATGAAGGCTTAAAAAACTTATGGTGCAATTACAAATAGATTACTATGCTAACTGTTAGGCAACTCCTCGAGGGGACCTATAATAAATTAGGGGAACTATATAATAAACGTGAAAGAATTTATTTTCAAAAACCTGCTCTAGCTGGAATACATCTGGCTTCTGAAAATCCAGGATTGATGGTTTACAAAGATGCAATCTTATTTAATGAAGGTAAGAAAAAATGGGCAGTAGGTATGGGGAGTGCAGAGAGGATCAAGGATGCCCCTATTCCATATGCTTTTGATCTAATAGCATTAAGGTGTGGTGATGGAGAGAGAACACACAACCAAAGAGAGATTGAGGTGGCAGACATGATAAGTAAAAGCTGGTACTTCATGGACTCTCTAATTGTGGGTATGGAGAATGGCGATCTTGCAGTGCCAGGGAATACCATTGATGTATTCAGGCCTGATGCTGAGATTGAGTCCAAATTTGGGCCAGAAATGCTTGATTTTTTGGAGGTGGAGGAGTTACCCAAATACACTATCGAATATAGTCAATTATCTGTAATTAAATGGGGATGCCGACCTGTATCACCTCAATATCATGGCAGAATAGTAAGATATAAATGAGATTTCCACCAGTCTGTGACTGGTGGCGAAGAGGGGATACTCATTCTTTTCTCCCCACCACCAACTATTACACGGGGAGCGAAACCTGCCCCATGCACAAATAAGATCCAATTA